>NZ_JAQMIL010000005.1:0-184865 GCF_029990105.1 Bradyrhizobium sp. Arg237L
GTGACGATCGCGAGCCGCCCCTCATCCGCCGTGAGACGCGCGGAGTTAAATCACTGATTTGCCCGACGGCGGAAGCGGAATATTTTTCGCTGATAGTCTGGACAGACTTTGGACTGATTTGCCCGTCGGGTTGTTTTGTCGCACCCAAAGCAGCCGCTTCGTCGCTTGCAACTTGAAGGACACGAGCGCGTGAGATGTGAAGCAATTCACGTTCGGCGGCCGCCCTTCAACCTATCAAGCTGCTGCAAGCTGACCCATCGGAATCGAACAGGAGGTTTTACATGAAGCATCCGATGATCTTTGCAATCGCAGCCATCGCCTTGCTCGCAGCAACCACCGTACTCTGGTCGCATACGCCATCAACCAAGATATCCGCGGGAACTGCCGCTATGCCGCCATTGCAAGACCTCCACGCCGCGGCCAACTTAGGTAAGCTCCCAGACCAGGAACTTGAGGACCAGTCACTGGTCTATCCAAGCTCGCCGAAGCACTAGAAGCGAGAGGCTTGCGCAAAGCCATCAAGCAGACGTGGCGGAGGAGCTAGCGCCGCTCGCGGAGACATGGATTGCTTCGTCGCTACGCTCCTCGCAATGACGAAAGTACCCACCCTACATTTTCCGCCTGTCCAACTCCCGTCCCGTCTCCAGCATCAATTGGCGCAGCCAGATCGAGCCGGGGTCCATCTGGGCGCGGGTGGGATAGAACATGTACTGTTCGTCGATGCCGGGATCGAGCGGCGGTGTCACGGTCAGCAATGACAATTGCCTGGCGAGCGCTGCGATCAGGCGGCGCGGCACGAAGGCGACGAGGTCGGTGCGGGCTGTGACATGCAGCGCCTCGATATAGCCGGGTACGACAAGCGCGATGCGCCGTTCGATGCCCTTGGAGCGCAGCCAGCCATCGATCAGGTCCTCGTTCTGGCCGCGGATCACGACGGCGACATGCCTTGCCGCCAGGAACGCTTCGCGCTTCTTCAATCTCGCGCCGACCGGATGGCCTCGGCGCACCGCGAGCGCGTCGCTGTCGACATAGAGGCGCTGGCGGTGGAAGCCCTTGAAGGCGTCGCCGATCGAGATCACGAGATCGATGGTGCGCGCGAACTCGGCGGTGAAGATCGCAGGCCCCCGCCAGGGCACCACGTCGATCGTCACATGCGGCGCGATCCGTGTGATCTTCTCCATCAATGGCGGCATCAGGAGTTCGACCGCGAGGTCCGGCATCATCAGCCGGAAATGCCGATCGCTGCTGATGGCATCGAACGCGTCGGGAACGAACAACGCGCGCACCTGCTCGAGCGCCTGTGTCAGCGGCGTGCGCAACGCCTGTGCTCGCGGCGTCAACTCCATCCGCGCGCCGCTCCGCACCAGGAGCGGATCGCCGATCAGATCGCGCAGGCGCTGCAGCGCGTGGCTTGCGGCCGGCTGCGACAGACGAAGCCGCATCGCGGCGCGACTGACACTGGCTTCCCGCAGCAGTGCGTCGAGCGCGGTCAGGAGATTGAGGTCAAGCGAATTCAAATTCATCTGACGAATAGATATCATATTGGCTATCGATTTGAAGAATGATCTCTATCGCGTCACAAGGGGGCGTATTCAGTCAGCCACTGGAGAAGCCGCCATGAGCGCAGCCGACAACAACAAATTGATGCAGCAGATCTTTGCCGCCGCCGGAAATCCCGATCCCGCGGTGCGCGACCGCGCACTGTTCACCGCGAGCCTTGCCGAGGATGCCACATGGACGGTGACCGGACAGTATTCCTGGTCGCGCACCTTCAGCGGCAAGCAGTCGATTCTCAACGATCTGCACGGCCACGTCCGTTCGCTATTGGCGGAACGGGCGCGCACCGTCGCCCACCGCTTCATCGCCGACGGCGACCATGTCGTGGTCGAAGCCAAGGGCGACAACGTCACCAAGGAAGGCGTTCGCTACGACAATGACTATTGCCTGGTGTTCCGGCTCGAGGACGGCAAGATCAAGGAGATCAGGGAATATTGCGACTCGGTGCTGACGGAGAAGGCGCTGGGGCTGTTTCCGGCGCCGCAGGTTCGCGCGGCGCGTTGAGGTTTCCTCCGGGTCATTCCGGGATGCGCCGCTAGGCGCAGGCCCGGAATCCATCGCGCCGGTGCCGAGGCGAAATGAATTCTCTGATGTGCAATTGCACATCATAGTTCTCGCTTCGCGAGCCCCGGAATGACAAAAGCAATTGGTCGGGGATGGTGGGCACGGCGCGCTGCGCCTTTGCCCACCCTACAATGCTAACCCTCGCTGGTACCTACCGCACCCCATAGCGCGTGAAGTCGTTGCCGATCTTGACCTGGATCGTCTTTGCCAATGCAATATCGGCGTTGCTGCCCGCTTTGTCGCCCGTCTTCAGCCTGGCCAGCCCGCGCCCATAGAGTGCGCTCGCCAGCTTCGGGTCGAGCTGCAGCGCAGAACTGTAGTCATCGATAGCCGCATCGAATTTGCCCATTTTGAGGTAGATCAGCCCACGCGAGTCATACGTTGCGGCGTTGTTCGACGCTAATTGAAGCGCCTTATTGCAGTCCTCCAGTGCCGCCTCCAACGCGCCGAGGATCGCCTGCGTCCAACAGCGTCCGCTCCACACGGCTTCCAAATTGGGTTCAAGACGAATTGCCTCGTCATAGTCCCGGGCCGCGCGATCATACTCGTGCTTTTTCAGGTAGGCTCTGGCACGGTTGGCGAAAGCGCTGCCGTAGCTGGGATTGAGCTGGATCGCGCCATCGAGAGCTTTGATGGCAAGGTCGTATTCGCCTTTCTTCAAATAAGCCACGCCGCGATTGTTGAAGGCCTTGACGTAAGTTGGATTGAGCTGGATCGATTGATCGAAATCCTGGATGGCGCGGTCGTAGTCTCCCTTTGCCGCATAGGCGTTGCCACGATTGTTGTAGGCGATTGCCAAGGCAGCCGTCTTGCCGTGACCGGAAGCGATGAGCGCCGTGCAGCCATTGACCCTGGCTTCAAGCGAGGCGTGATCCGTGCCGTTGCACAACGCAATGTCAGTCAGGTAGTTGCTCTTCTTTGCATCCTCCTGCGCCGCCGCAGGTGAGCCGAGCAACAGCAGGATGAGCATGCATGCGACGCCGTCAATGATGCCTCCCCTAGTACTCGCGTCCATATCAGGCTTCCTGACTTTGGAAATTGGGGAATCCGCGATCGTCGCTTTTTCGCGGAAAGGCGTCACGTCCTGCTGGTGCCCTGCGCCGAGACTGGCTTCCGAACAAATGGCCTAGCACCCTCGGCAGATATTCAGATTGGACTTGCGATTGGCTTTCTGTTCGGATTGCTGCGCTGTCGATGGGCCGGGCTTTTTCGTAAGCTTGTTCTTGCCCTCTTCGATAAGGGTTGAAAACTTGACTGTCCCGTCATCCGAAATTTCGACATGTGGAGTCGTGCCCCGAATACCCATTGTTGCGACTGGGGTATCGACCTTCATGTCGCCGGTCTTCGCGATATTGCCGGCGACAAACGTAAGTGTTCCGTTGGTTACCTTGAACAAGGTCGAGTTGGATTTCCCATTTGGGTCGTACACGAATTCGTCCAACGCCATACGGGCGTTGCTCGATAGTTTGAACGAACTGCCATCGGCAAAGTTGATCCCGACCCGGCCATCGGCCCCGGTCTGCACCACATCGCCGAGGTAAACGATATCACCCACCTTCGTCTGGACGATCTGGCCGGCGACATTTGCCTGAATGACCATCGCACCCACGTGCTCGATCGTCACCGAGCCGGTTGTGGTTACAACTGTTCCGATGGGTTTTGCTGATGCGAGATCCTGAACAGCCGGCCCGGGAGGATTGGTCTGCGCATCGGCTGCATCAACCAAAAGGCTGGCCAATGCCAGAGCCAAACTCGCCACCGACGCGATAATCGTATGCGTGCGCATGATCCCCTTCCTGAGAAGATCCTTTTTGCCGCGTGACAGCCCGCTGACTTCAATGGTCAGCCGGCGCTATAATTCATGCAGTACGTGCAATGTCAGGGCGGCCATGAGTGGCCACCTCATTTTAAATTTTTGTCATATTAATCCCGGAGCCGGTTCAAATGCTACCAAAACGTTGCATCTTGACGCGGCTATAATTGCGGCGCTCCAGAGAGGGGAAATGACGCGCTCCAGGGAAAAGTGATTTAATTCCTGCGTCGGGCGATTTAAATCAGGCATTGAATGCATCGGATGTTACGGATATGTTTGATTAAATTTGGATCAGGATGTTGCGGCGGGCTAGCCTAGGGTTGCCGACGCCAAGATTGTTTTGACCTCGTGGCGTAGGCGAAGCCAGAGCAAGAAAAGTGCGGCACCACGCTGGGCCTGAAAATACTCAGCAGGCGAGGTCGAAGCCATGTTCGTTGCGTCTTGCGTCGAGTCCGGGGGCGACCGCAACGCCATTGTCGCCCAGCTTCCCCAGATCATAGGTCATGTTCAGATCGCGATCGGTTGCTGCACCCTCAGCCGTGCGACCGGCGTTGCCGTTCAACTCACGGCTGGCGATCCCGTTTATCAGGGAGACGTGATCGAGACGGCGGACGACGCGCAGGTCGGAATTCGCTTTATCGACGGCACTGTGTTCAACCTCTCTCCCGGCACCCGTCTGGTGTTGAACGAATTGATCTGTGACGCCAACGGCACCTCGCATTCGGCCCTGTTTGGCGTGACCAGAGGCACCTTCGCTTTCGTTGCCGGACGGGTGGCAACGACTGGTTGCCTCACGGTTGATACGCCTGTTGGAAGCATTCGGGGCCGCGCTCATGGCGGCGGGATCGGCACGTTGACGCTCGCGGCACTGGCCTTCGCCGTTATGAACGAAGTCCATGCGGCAGAGCCGGACGTCACATATCTCGATGACGACAGCATCGCATACAAGGATCTCGAGCATGGCGTATTCGAGCTCGTGACCAAAGAGCCGATCCCGCGACACATCATTGTCGAGGATCCCGGAGAGACGACCATCCTGAGCAGGAGAGGGTCCTCGGTCAGCGTCAACCAAACCGCGAATAGTGCGACTCGAATGGAGGAGTTGCATGCCGCCCGGCAGGACGTGCTGGCCAATTTCGCGAAGGAACAGGTGGCGCCCGGGTCGAGCACGCCTCCCTCGACGATCAATGTGCTGCCGGTGCAGCCGATCAATTTTATTCAGACCGATACTCTCCAGATCCATAATTTGCTCCCGCCGCTGCCGTCGTCGACGGTAGTTCCTGAGCTGTTTGTCCTGCGTTCGCCGCCGGTGTTCACCGTCGCGACGGGGCCGACGGAAATCGATACATCGGTGTTTGACCACTTCGCTGCAACGAGCGGAGCTTTCGCTGCCAGCAGCTCCAACAGCGGCGCTGCACTGACCTTTGGCATCAGTGGCGGAATCGCCGGCAGCACGGTGCTGGGAGGGGTGACATACGATGTATCGAGCGCCGGTCCCTATGGCAGGCTCTACCTCAACAGCGCGACCGGCGCCTACACCTTCGTTCCGGACAGCGGCGCGATCAATGCGCTGACCTCGCCGACGACTGAGAGCTTCGTTATCACGGTGTCAGACGGCACACGCTCGGCCAATCAGGTCTTCACGATCGCCATCGATGGCGTCAACGACGCGGCCATCATTTCGGGCTCCACGACTGGCGCGGTGATCGAGGCGGGGAGTGCTGGGCACGGTATACCTGTCGCAACCGGCACGCTCACCGACGTCGACGTCGACAATCCGCCGAATACTTTCACCGTGGTCGCCTCGCCGAAGGCGAGTGCCGGCGGCTACGGCACCTTCACGGTGACGGCGGCCGGCGTGTGGACCTACACGGTCAACGAGAGTAACCACGCGGTGCAGGCGCTCAATGTCGGCGGCCATCTGACCGACACCTTCATCGTGACCACCGTGGATGGCACCCCTCAGGTGGTGACGATCACCATCAACGGCACCAATGACGCGGCCGTCATTTCCGGCGCGACGACCGGCTCAGTGATCGAGGCGAGCGGCGCTGAGCCGGGCAAGCTGACCACGACCGGCACGCTCACCGATAGCGACGTCGACAATGCGCCCAACACCTTCACGGCGGTCAGTTCGCCGACGGCAAGTCATGACGGCTACGGCACTTTCACGATGACCGCGGCCGGTGCGTGGAGCTATACGCTCAACGACGCCAACAGCGCGGTGCAGGCGCTCAATGTCGGCGACCACCTGACCGACACCTTCACGGTGACCACCGCGGACGGCACTGCACAAGTGGTGACGATCACCATCAACGGCACCAACGACGCGGCCGTCATTTCTGGCGCCACCATGGGCTGCGTGATCGAGGCTGGGGGCGTCGCCAATGCCAAGCCGGGCGTGCCGACCGCGACCGGCATGCTCACCGATAGCGACGTCGACAATGCGCCCAACACCTTCACGGCGGTCACTTCGCCGACGGCAAGTCATGGCGGCTACGGCACCTTCACGATGACGGCGGCTGGTGAGTGGACCTACACGCTCGACAACGCCAACGGCGCGGTGCAGGCGCTCAACGCCTGCGACCACCTGACCGACAGCTTCACGGTGACCAGCATCGACGGCACCGCACAGGTGGTGACGATTACCATCCATGGCACCAACGACGCGGCCGTCGTTTCGGGAACGACGACCGGCACGGTGACCGAAGCTGGCTGCGATACATCCGGCACGCCAACCGCGACCGGCGCGCTTACCGATACCGACGTTGACAATCCGGCGAATACCTTCACCGCGGTCTGCTCGCCGACGAAGAGCGATGGCGGTTATGGCACCTTCACGATGACGGCGGCCGGCGTGTGGACCTACACGCTCGACAATACCAACTGCACGGTGCGGGCGCTCGACGCCTGCGACCACCTGACCGACACCTTCACGGTGAAGACCATAGATGGCACCGCGCAGATGGTGACGATCACCATCAAAGGCGCCAGTGACGCAGACCCCGACGATTTCGTATGGCGTGCCCTGTCTGCTGACGGCGGCAGTCATTCGACCCCGGGCGAAGCAGGCACAGACGGCATTGCTGCCAAGCATGGTGGCAGCGCGGCGGATTTCCAGCGATCCTCGACTGCCGATGCGATGTTTGGGTCAGAGGCAGCTGGAACGCGCGTGCTTGGAGACGCATTCCACTTCAAGGACAAGAACTCAGGTCCCGGAGGTTCAGACGGCTTCGACCTCGGAAATGCCGACCATGGCCCGGCATCGAGCAGCCATCACGAAGACGCTGCCGGAAGCCACGGACGAGAGGGCGCACAGCCCATCGAGCTAGCTTTGCACGAGCAGCACTCGGCTGACGGTTTCGGTGTCGTTCCCGACCTTACAGGGCACGCTATCGTCCCCCATGCGTCGCACGATCTGATGATCTGACGCAATCGGAAGGTGGGCACGGTGCGTGGCCCTTTGCCCGCCTTCCCAATTTGCATCGCGATTCACACGCGAGGCGCGTGCCGGCACGCCGGAAGGGCGCTTAAGCCACCTTGGTCTTGAGGTGACCGAACATGAAGTTCCTCGCCTCGTCGTCCATCTCGGCCTTGAAGGTGAACTTGTCCTTCAATGCGATCGCGCGTGCGGCGGCCGGCCGCGCCGAGATCTCGTCGACCAGGCGCTTGACGTTCGGGTACTTCGCATAGCCCTCCTCGCCGAGCACGAACGACCCTAGCCGCGCCCAGCCCCAGAACGCCATGTCGACGATGCTGTAGCTGTCGCCGACCATGTAGCGGCTCTTGGCGAGATGGTCGTCAAGGATCTTGTAGTGACGATGCGCTTCGTACTGGTAGCGATTATGCGCGTATTCCAGTTCCTTTGGCGCCGCCGTCTTGAAATGCACCGCCTGACCCGAATAGGGGCCGAGACCAGTGGCGATGAACATCAGCCAGGACAGCGTCAGCGCGCGGTTGGCCGGCGTGTTGGCGGGAAGGAATTTTCCGGTCTTCTCGGCGAGGTAGAGCAGGATCGCGTTGGAGTCGAACACGAACACGCCGTCATCGTCGATCGCCGGCACCTTGGCGTTCGGGTTGACCTTCAAAAATTCCGGCTTGAACTGCTCGCCCTTGCGGGTGTCGACCGGTATTGCCTCGAAGGCGAGACCGGATTCTTCCAGGAACAGTGCGACCTTGTTCGGGTTCGGTGCTCCGTTGAAGTAGAATTTGAGCATCTCAAAGGCTCCGTTTGTTTTGTGGCCGACCAAATCGGGACGCGAGCCGCGTTGGGCCGCGGGCCGCACTCATGCGCCACATTCGGCGGAACGCGCAAGCGACGAATTTGTGAAAGCGCCTCGGGCGGCTTGGCGATCAGCCAAAGTACACAAAGCCAACCGCGCTGGCGACGATCAGCGCAATCCCTGCCATGTCCAGCAGCGCAGCGAAGCGCGTCGCGGTTTGCAGGTCGGTGGCGTGAGCGGCACGCTCGGCGCTGCGCCCATAGCCGTGCGTAATGATGTCCTCGGTGAACTGGCCATGCGCCTCCAATGCGCTCGTCAGTCCGACGGAGACCAGAAGGACGCCGAAGATGCCGAGGCCGAAAAAGCCGAGCAGACCGAAAAGCAATATCGGGAACATGCCGACAAAGAAGATCGGCAACAGCGGCACAAGCAGGAACGTTTCGGATTGTCTGCGCATCGGGCAATCCAATCGAAACAGCGACCGATAATGGGAGTCTAGGCCCTTTGTTCGGGCCGAATCAAGGCAAGAGCGTTCAACACGGCGTCATCTTGGCGCGCAGATATTGGTGGGCACGCTTCGCTTTGCCAACCCTACCGTTCCGTCATTCCGGGATGCGCCGTCAGGCGCAGGCCCGGAATCCATTGCGTCGCAGGCGCAGGTGGTGAAATGGATTCCGGGTTCTCGCTTGCGCGAGCCCCGGAATGACGGAGAGATTTCGAGGAAGTTCAGCCCACGGCCATCCCGGAGCGGATTTCGGCGCGCAGCTCGTCGATCAGCCTGAGGCCGTTCTTGGTCTCGACGTGCCAGAAGGTCCAGCCGTTGCAGGCGCCTGATCCTTGCGCAACGGCGCCGATGCGGTGGATCGAGCCGACCTTGTCCCCGAGCATGATGGCGCCGTCGGCGCGCACGAGGGCGCCGACCCGCTTCTTGGCGTCGACGAGTTTCGCGCCCGGCATGATCATGCCGCGCTCGATCAGTTCGGAGAAGGCGACGCGCGGCGCCTCGCGCGCGGTCATGAACGGGGCGAGCGTTTCCTGCGGCAGTGGCTCGATGGCGGCGATGCGCGCTTCGGCGGCGGCGGCATAGGCCGCATCGCGCTCGATGCCGAGATAGCGGCGGCCGAGACGTTTCGCCACGGCGCCGGTGGTGCCGGTTCCGTTGAAGGGATCGAGCACGAGATCGCCGGGCTTCGACGAGGAGAGCAGCACGCGCGCGAGAAGCTGCTCGGGCTTCTGCGTCGGGTGGACCTTCTTGCCGTCCTTGCCCTTGAGGCGCTCTTCGCCGGTGCAGAGCGGGATCAGCCAGTCGGAACGCGCCTGCACGTCCTCGTTCGCTGCCTTCAGCACTTCATAATTGAAGGTGTAGCCCTTGGCCTTCTCGTCACGCGCAGCCCAGATCATGGTCTCGTGCGCATTGGTGAAGCGGCGGCCGCGGAAATTCGGCATCGGGTTCGACTTGCGCCAGACGATATCGTTCAGGAGCCAGAAGCCGAGGTCCTGCATGATGGCGCCGACGCGGAAGATATTGTGATAGGAGCCGATCACCCAGATCGTCGCCGACGGCTTCATGACGCGACGGGCGGCGAGCAGCCAGGCGCGCGTGAAGTCGTCATAGGCGGCAAAGGAGGAAAACTTGTCCCATTCGTCATTGACGGCATCGACATGGGATTCGTCGGGACGTTTGAGGTCGCCCTTGAGCTGCAGATTGTAGGGTGGGTCTGCGAACACGACGTCGACAGAACCGGCTGCAAGCTTCGACATCTCGGCGACGCAATCGCCTATGACGATTCGACTCGAAGACGTGGATTCAAATTTAGTGCGGGGCGCCCTTGCAGACGCCCCGCGACGCGACTCAACCATGACTCATAACTCTGACTCAGGCGACGCTGTCGGCGACGCGGGACTAAACAACCGACTGGCGCCACCATGATCCGCCAAAGTAAAAATCGACTTAATCGAAAATGCCACGCGACAAGTTCTGCGCATTTCGATCGCGGCGTTTTCAGATTCGAAATCGAGCGCTGCCTTGCAGCATGCGTTATGCGAATTGCGCCAGCGACGGCGGAATCGGAAGAATCGAAAATCGGGTTCGTTTGCAGGCAAGCTCACGCGATTCGTGAGGACGTTGGCCGCATCAGCCATGCGCTGATAGGGCGGCGTCGCACTAGGCAATAATTGCCGGGCGGGCTATTGATTAACGGAACGGAAATTTTACGTCTGTTCCGCGTTTGCACAGGATAGGACTTAAGGGGAAGCCGCCATGCGTTACGATGATTTCCGTCGCAGCGACGACATCGAGGATCGTCGCGACCAGGGCGGATCTGGTGGCGGCGGAGGCTTCGGCCTCCCGATGGGCGGGGGCGGGCTCGGCATCGGCACCATCATCGTGCTCGGCCTGCTCGGCTATGCCTTCGGCATCGACCCGCGCATCCTGATCGGCGGCGCCGAAATCCTGACCGGCGGCGGTCAGGCGCCGACCTACCAGACCGACCGCCGGACGGCGTCCGGCAAGACCGGCGCGCCGACCGACGAAATGGGCAGCATGATCTCCGGCATCCTGGGCGAGATCGACGATCGCTGGACCGAGATCTTCCAGGCCAATGGGCAGACCTTCGCCGGTCCGAAGATCGTCTTGTTCCGTAACGCCACCAATGGCGGCCGCTGCGGCATGGCGCAGTCGGCGATGGGTCCGTTCTACTGCCCGCCGGACAAGACCATCTATCTCGATACCGGCTTCTTCCGCGAGGTCGAGACCCGGTTCCGCGGCTGCTCGGGCAGCGCCTGCAAGTTCACCGCGGCCTATATCATCGCCCATGAGGCCGGCCATCACGTGCAGAACCTGCTCGGCATCATCCCGCGCGTGACGCGGCTGCAACAGGCGGCCGACAGCAAGGCCGAGGCCAACGCGCTGCAGGTGAAGGTCGAACTGCAGGCCGACTGCCTCTCCGGCGTCTGGGTCAACCGCGAGGAGAAGAAGCGGCCGGGCTTCCTCGAGGCCGGCGACATCGACGCGGCGCTCAAGACGGCCACCGCGATCGGCGACGATACGCTGCAGCGGCAGGCGACGGGCAGGGTGGTGCCGGACTCCTTCACCCACGGCTCGGCGCAGCAACGGCGGCAATGGTTCATGACCGGCTACCAGCAAGGTACGGTGTCGGCCTGCAACACCTTTGGCCAAGGGGCGCTGTGAGATTTGGATAGCGATTGTCATGGCCTCCACAGACGAATCAAAACCGTTCATTCCGCTCAACATCGCGGTGCTGACGATTTCCGACACAAGGACGCTCGCCGACGACAAGTCCGGAACGACGCTGGCGGATCGCATCATTGCGGCCGGCCACAAGCTGGCGGCGCGCGAGATCGTCACTGACGACGTCGAGGCGATCCGTGCGGTGGTGAAGCGCTGGATCGCTGACGAGGGCGTCGATGCGATCATCACCACCGGCGGTACCGGCTTCACCGGCCGCGACGTGACGCCGGAAGCGATCGAGCCGCTGTTCGAAAAGCGGATGGACGGTTTCTCGATCGCCTTCCACATGCTGAGCCACGCCAAGATCGGCGTCTCGACGATCCAGAGCCGCGCCACCGCCGGCGTCGCGGGCGCGACCTACATCTTCTGCCTGCCCGGCTCGCCCGGCGCCTGCCGCGACGGCTGGGACGGAATTCTGGCGGCGCAGCTCGACTACCGCACGCGCCCCTGCAATTTCGTCGAGATCATGCCGCGGCTGGATGAGCACCTGCGCCGGCCGAAGGCGCAAGGCGCGACGGTCTAGTTTTCACCACGACCGTCATTCCGGGTTCGCGCTGCGCGCGCCCCGGAATGACGGCGGCGGCGATAGCACCGGTTGTGAACGATCCTCACCAGCCAAGCATACAACGCGCGCATCGTCGCGCGATAAGCCTCAGCCCGGAGCGCATGCGCTCGCTCGATATGGAAGGCGAGAAGTTCCGGGGTGACGCGCCGCGGTGGACCGCGACGCGTCAACTTCACAGCGCCCGCTCCCAGGTCTCGCCGACGAGGTCCTGCCCGAAGCTGCGATGCGGCTCGCTTTTCACCAGCACGAAGCCTGCGTCCTGATAGATTTTTCGCGCGGCGATCAGGATGCTCTGGGTCCACAGCGTGATCTTGCGGTAGCCGCAGGCCCTGGCGAAGCTGATGCATTCGCCAACCAGCCGCTTGCCGAGCCCCTGGCCGCGCCCGGCCGGGTCGATCAAGAGCAGCCTGAGCTTGGCGATGTCGTCGGAATGCCTGACCAGGAACACCGAGCCGACCGGTATCCCCTCGAGATCGGCGATCCAGCAGCGTTCGCGCGAGGCGTCGAACGAGGTCAGGAATTTTGCGACGATCTCGGCGACCAATGCCTCGAAGGATGAATCGAAGCCGTATTCGCTGGCATAGAGCGCGCCATGGCTCTGCGCCACCCAGCCCATATCGCCCGGCCGCGGATCGCGCAGCACCGCGCGTGGGGCTGCGGCCTCGCCGAGCAGCCGCTCGATGGTGCCCATCGCCCCTGTCAGGCGGACGCGATCGTCCGGCGGAAACCGCGCGAGCATCGATGCGACCTCATCGTGCGAGGTGCGGTTGATCCTGGCAAAGGTCTGCCGCCCCTTTGCGGTGAGGCCGAGCTGGTATTGCCGGCGATCGGAGGCGAGGGGGCTTCGGGTCAGAAGCCCGTCCTCATCGAATTTCTGGAGGATGCGGCTGAGATAGCCGGGATCGAGCCCGAGCTCGGTCCCGATCTCCTTCGCCGATATTTCCTCGCGATGGGCCAGCTCATAGAGCACCCGCGCCTCGCTGAGCGAGAACGGGCTTTTCAACAGATGCTGGTCGAGGACGCCGAGCTTGCGGGTGTAGAAGCGGTTGAACGCCCGCACCGCGGCGACCTGGGTTTCGGAATCCGGCTCTGACATAGGGGGCACCTCGATAGTTGCTATTGTCAAATAATTATTTGACTTTGGCAAGTATCAAGGCGCTGTCATTCCGGGGCGCGCGAAGCGCGAGCTATGATGTGCAATTGCACATCAGAGAATCCATTCATCTGCACGGTGTGCGGCCCGATGGATTCCGGGCCTGCGCCTTCGGCGCATCCCGGAATGACGAGGGAAACGTAACGTCCTACGCGACGATGATCCGGCTGCGCAGCATGGTGCGGGAGGAGCGGCCAAGCTGCCGCAATAGCCGCGCCTCGGAGCGGCGGGCATCCGGGCGGTAGCCGCCGAGCTGCTCATAGTGATCGCGTGCAATCAGGAGGCCCTGTTCGGCGGTCGGGCCGGTCAGCATGCGGGCCACGAACTTGAAGCTGTCGCGCAGGCGGGTGTCGGCGTAGGGCGAGCGGGCGTAGCGGAAGATGCCGGCGCGCGGCCGGCCGCTCATCGCGACCCCCTGGATGAACTGGGTGGTCTCCTCGATCCAGCCGCTGTCGAGCACGGCGCCGGCATGCAGGAACATCAGCCAGGGCGAGCGCGCCTGACGGGCTCCGGCCGCCAGCGCTGCGGCGCGGGTGCCGTCGAACGCCATGAAGCGGCAACCGGCGACATCGGCGACGCGTTCGATCACGTCGGACTTGGCGCCGTTCTTGGCGCGATCGACCAGCAGCACCTCTTTCACGATTCCGGACGCGGCACCCGGAACCAGCGCCGCAAGGGTCGCCACCGCGGTCCGCTCGTCGCCCTCGGTTGGAATGATCACGCTCAGCATCAACAGCGGCTTCGTTGGCTCGAAATGGGTGGAAAGCTCGAAAATTGTTATCACCTTGTCACAATCAAAACAGCCGTAGGGGTGCAGTTTTTTGCGGCAGCGCCATTGTGGAATTTCGCGAATGTGTTCTTGATTTGTTCTCACGACATGCTAGCTTCAGAGCATGAGCCGAGCATCCTCTCATGCCCTCAAGCACCCGCCGGTGACGGCGCCCTCCACACCGGCGGGTGCGCCCTCCGCGTTTCCCGAACTCGCGGTCGCGATCGAGCGCGAACGGCGGCGCGGCCGAGGCGCGCAGTCCAATGCGAGCGGCCGCTACGAGGCCGAGGCGCGCGTTACGTTCGACGACGGCTGGCAGAGCCTGGAAGACCTGCCGCCGTTCAAGACCACTGTCTCGCTCGACACCTCGCGCAAGGTCATCGCGCGCAACGACTCGCCCGACATCGGCTTCGACCGCTCGATCAATCCGTACCGAGGCTGCGAGCATGGCTGCGTCTATTGCTTCGCGCGGCCGACCCACGCCTATCTGGGCCTGTCGCCGGGACTGGATTTCGAATCGAAGCTTTTGGCAAAACCCGATGCGCCGGCGCTACTCGAGAAGGAGCTGGCCACGCCAGGCTATGAGCCGCGCATGATCGCGATCGGCACCAACACCGATCCGTACCAGCCGATCGAGCGCGAACACAAGATCATGCGGGGTATCCTCGAAGTGCTGGAGCGTGCCGGCCATCCGGTCGGCATCGTCACCAAATCGGGACTGGTGGCGCGTGACATCGACATCCTGCAGCGGATGGCAAAGCGCAACCTGGTCAAGGTCGCACTGTCGGTGACGACGCTCGATGCCAAATTGGCGCGCACCATGGAGCCGCGCGCCTCGACGCCACCGAAGCGGCTGGAAACGATCAAGCGGCTTTCGGATGCCGGCATCCCCACCACCGTGATGGTCGCACCCGTGATCCCCGCGCTGAACGATTCCGAGATCGAGCGCATCCTCGATGCAGCGGCGCATGCCGGCGCCAAGGAAGCCAGCTACGTGCTGCTGCGGCTTCCGCTGGAAGTGCGCGACCTGTTCCGGGAATGGCTGCTCGCGAATTATCCCGACCGCTATCGCCATGTCTTCACCCTGATCCGCGACATGCGCGGTGGGCGCGACTACGACTCGCAATGGGGGACGCGGATGAAGGGCACCGGGCCGATGGCCTGGATGATCGGCCGCAGGTTCGAGATCGCCTGCGAGAAGCTCGGCCTGAACAAGCGTCGCTCGAAGCTGACGACCGACCATTTCGTCAGGCCGAAGCAAAGCGGCGAGCAACTGAGCCTGTTCTGAGAGGCGTCATTGCGTTCCTCTCCGTCATTGCGAGGAGCCAACGGGTCCCGCCTCTGGCGGGCCCGATGACAGGCTCCGCGACGAAGCAATCCATGCCTCCGCAAGCGGAGAGGTGGATTGCTTCGCTGCGCTCGCAAAGACCGGGGAATGCTGAATAATGGGGACGAGCGCCGGGTTCCCGGTTGCGCAGGTGCGGCTGCTTCAGCACAGTCGCGCCCATGATTCGGGATAAGTCCGAGAAGAAAAAGCCTGTCAAACCGGCGAAGGGCGTGATCGCGGTGACGCCGCCGAGCTTTCGGCGCGAGCGTGCGCTGATCAAGCGCGGCGTGTGGCCGATTGCCGGCTGCGACGAGGCCGGGCGCGGCCCGCTGGCCGGTCCCGTCGTGGCCGCGGCCGTGGTGCTCGACCCGAAACGCATTCCAAAAGGCATCGATGATTCGAAGCGGCTGACGGCGGAACGGCGGGAAGAGCTGTTCGAGCAGATCTGCGCGACGTCAGCCTTCGCGGTCGCCTTCGCATCGCCCGCGCGAATCGATCGCGACAATATTCTGCGCGCCTCGCTCTGGGCGCTGGCGCGCGCGGTGCAGGCGCTGCCCGAGCAGCCCAAGCATGTTTTCGTCGACGGCCGCGACAAGGTCGCCGTCACCTGCGATTGCGAGGCCGTAATCGGCGGTGACGGCATCGTGATGTCGATCGCGGCCGCCTCCATCATCGCCAAGGTGACGCGCGACCGGCTGATGTGCGCGCTGGCGCTGGATTGCCCCGGCTATGGCTTCGAGCAGCACAAGGGCTATGCGGTGCCGGAACATCTGGAGGCGCTGGATCGCTTGGGGCCGAGCGCGCATCACCGCAGCTTCTTTGCGCCCGTGATCGCCGCCCGGCAGAAGCATTTCCCGGAAACGGTCGAGCCCGATCTTTTCGCGGTGGACCCGACGGTCGAGACGGTGGACCCGACAATCGCGGCCGAGGCGACCGCCGCGATCTAGATCGCGTCGGAACCTGAGGAGCTCTCAGCCGGTCATCGCCCGGCTTGGCCGGGCGATCCAGTATTCCAGAGACGGCAGTGCTTGAACCGAGAGGCCGCCGTGTACTGGATGCCCCGCTTGAAGCGGTGCATGACGGCGGAGTGCGTCGTTGGCAATCGAGCTGTCCTCACGCCGGTTGCTTCCGTCGCGTGCGGCCTTTATCAAGTTTGCGGGTCGATTGAGGGCTGGTTCTGGGCATTTTGGGCGCATGCGTTTCACCTCCCTGGTCGTCGAACTGATCCGCGCCCGGCCCCGGCTCGTGGTCTGGATCGTGGTGCTGGCGCAGGCAGCGCTGTGGCTGCTGGTGCCGCTCTTGATCTATCGCAGCCCGCCCGGCGACGTCGCGACCGTGCTCGCCTTCGGCCGGGAATATCAGGTCGGCACCGATCTCGGCCCGCCGCTCGCGTTCTGGCTCGCCGACATCGCGTTCCGCGCCGCCGGCAATCACGTTTTCGGCGTCTATCTCCTGGCGCAGATTTGCGGGATCGCGACCTTCGTGAGCCTCTATCACCTCGGCCGCGCCATCATCGGCGGGCAGCAGGCGGTGCTGGCCGTGCTGCTGACGATGACGGTCGCCGCCTTTTCTTCGCCCGGCCTCGAGTTCGGGCCGCTGGTGTTGGCACGGCCGTTGTGGGCGCTCTTGCTGCTGCATTCCTGGCAATTGTTCGGCCAGAACCGGCGCAGCGCCTGGTTTGCCTGGTCGATCGATTGCGGCCTGTTGTTGCTGACGACGCCGGTGGCGATCGGGATGATCCTGTTGGTCGCGGCCTTTGCGCTGGCGACCGCGCGCGGACGCCGCACGCTGGCATCGCTTGATCCGCTGTTCGCGCTGCTCGTGGTGATCGTGCTGGCGCTGCCTTATTTGATCTGGCTGATGCGGTCGGATGTTGTGACGCTGCCGCCGCTGCCTGATGTCGCGGATTTGCGCGCGCGGGTGATGCGCTCCGGCGTCCTGCTCGGCGGCCTGGTGGTGTCGATGGCCGGCATCGCGCTGCTGCTCGCCGTCAATTCTCCCTGGTTCGCCCGCAAGCCGGAGGAGGCGCCGATCATCAACCGGCCGCCGCTCGATCCCCTGGGACGGCAGTTCGTCTATTTCTTCGCCTTCGCGCCGGCGCTGATTGGTAGCCTGCTCGCCGGCCTGTTCCGTCTCGACCACGTGGTCGGCGGCGCCGGCGTCGCGCTGCTGCTGTCGGGATTGGCCGTGATCGTCAACGCCGGCGATCTCATCCACCTCTACCGCCAGCGGTTCCTACGCTCGGCCTGGGCGGCGACGATTGCCGCGCCGGCCTTGGCGGTTCTCGCGGCGACGCTGTTCGTGCCCTGGACCGGCACAGCCGAAGTGCGGACCTCGATGCCGGCCGCCTCGATCGGGCATTTCTTCGCCGACAGTTTTGAGCGGCGCACCAACCAGCGGCTGCGCGCGGTGGCCGGCGATCCCGAGCTTGCGGGCCTGATCGCGATGGACCCGCAGCGCCCGCATCTGTTGCTGGAAGGAAAGCCGCGGACGCCCTGGCTTTCGCCGGCGAAGTTCAACGAGACCGGCGGGCTGATCGTCTGGCGCGCGTCCGACACATCGGGCATGCCGCCGCCCGAGATCGCGCAACGTTTCCCCGGACTGGTGCCGGAAGTGCCGCGATCGTTCGAATGGCTGGTCAACGGCCGTCAGCCGCTGCTCAGGATCGGCTGGGCCATCGTGCGGCCGAAGGGGTAGGTGAGAAGCGGTAGGGTAGGCAAAGCGCAGCGTGCCCACCATCTAACGGCGTGCTCGGAATGGTGGGCACGCTGCGCTTTGCCCACCCTTACGGCCTCTCACGATGAGGGGGAGCCTTGCTGCCCCAACACCTTCGCGATGGCGCGGAGGTCTTGCCATGACATCCGCTTGTAGGAGGGCGAGCGCAGGAGATAGGCGGGGTGGAAGGTGGCGATGGCGCGGATCACCCGGGTGCCGGTGTCGTAGTCGAACCATTTCCCGCGGGTGCGCATGATGCCCTCGCGCGTGCCGATCAGCGCCTGCGTCGAGGGATTGCCGAGCGTGACCAGCACGTCGGGATTCACGAGCTCGATCTGGCGCTGGATGAAGGGCAGGCACACCTGCGTCTCCTGCGGCGTCGGCGTGCGGTTGCCCGGCGGCCGCCACGGGATCACGTTGGCGATATAGGCCTTGCTGCGGTCGAGCCCGATCGCCGCGATCATGCGGTCCAGGAGCTTGCCGGAGCGGCCGACAAAGGGCAGGCCCTCGATGTCCTCGTCTCGCCCGGGCGCTTCGCCCACGAACATCACCCGCGCCGCCGGATTACCGTCGGCGAACACAAGCTTGGTCGCGGTATGCTTCAGCGCGCAGCCGTCGAAATTCGCGAGCAGTGTCCGCAGCGCGTCCAGCGTCGGCGCGGTCCGTGCCGCCTCGCGTGCGGACGCAACCGCCGCATCCGGCGCGATGGTGATTTCGCCGCGCGGAACTGCCGGCGCCGCAGGCGGCACCTCCCGCTGCGGACGCGGCGGCGTCATCTCACGCGGCGGGGCGGCGGGAACAGGCTCCGCCTCCGCGAGCCGGTTGACCGGCTCGTCAACAAGCGCGCAATCGACCCCGGCCTCGAGGTAAAAGGCCAGCAATTGCTTTAAGGTAGGGGCGGGCTCGGGCGTCATGGTGGGATACAAGTCCTCCGCCCGCAATTTAGGATGCATCGCGCCGTCGCGAAATGCATTTCAATGGTTGTCCTCGCGACAAAAATCGGAAACAACGCAGCCTAACCAATTAGAAGCGTTCTCAACCGGGCTGAGAAGAGACCATGAGCACCGAAGAACTACCGCCCCGCGAATCCATGGAATTCGACGTCGTGATCGTCGGCGCCGGACCGTCGGGCCTCTCGGCTGCGATCCGGCTGAAACAGCTCAATCCCGATCTCAACATCGTCGTGGTGGAGAAGGGTTCCGAGGTCGGCGCGCATATCCTCTCCGGTGCGGTGATCGATCCGGTGTCGCTCGACAAATTGATTCCGGACTGGCGCGAGGATGCCGACTGTCCGCTGAAGACCCAGGTGAAGGACGACCGCTTCTACTGGATGACGGCGGCCGGTGCGATCCGGCTGCCGGCCTTCATGATGCCGCCGTTGATGAACAATCATCACTGCTATATCGGCTCGCTCGGCAATGTCTGCCGCTGGCTGGCGCCGAAGGCGGAAGCGCTCGGCGTCGAGATCTATCCGGGCTTTGCTGCCGCCGAAGTGCTCTATGACGACAACGGCAATGTGCGCGGCATCGCCACCGGCGACATGGGCATCGCCAAGGACGGCTCGCACAAGGACTCCTACACCCGCGGCATGGAGCTCGTCGGCAAATACACGCTGTTCGCCGAAGGCGCGCGCGGCAGCCTGTCGAAGCAGCTCATCGCGAAGTACCAGCTCGATGCGAAGAGCGAGCCGCCGAAATTCGGCATCGGATTGAAAGAGGTATGGCAGATCGATCCCGCCAAGCACCAGAAGGGCCTGATCCAGCATTCCTTCGGCTGGCCGCTCAACAATTCCACCGGCGGCGGCTCGTTCCTCTATCACTACGACGACAACCGCGTCGCCGTCGGCTTCGTCGTGCATCTCAACTACGACGATCCGTATCTGTCGCCGTTCGACGAATTCCAGCGCTTCAAGACGCACCCTTCCGTCCGTGCCGTGCTCGAAGGCGGCAAGCGGCTCGCCTATGGCGCACGTGCCATTACCGAGGGCGGCTATCAATCGGTACCGCGGCTGACCTTCCCGGGCGGCGCGCTGATCGGCTGCGCGGCCGGCTTCGTCAACGTGCCGCGCATCAAGGGCGTGCACAACGCGATGGGCAGCGGCATGCTCGCCGCCGAGCATGTCGCGGCGGCGATCGGCGCCGGCCGCGCCAATGACGAACTCGTGGAATATGAAAACGCCTGGCGCGATTCCGCCATCGGCAAGGACCTGCATCGTGTCCGCAACGTCAAGCCGCTATGGTCGAAGTTCGGCACTGTGATCGGCGTCGCGCTCGGCGGCTTCGACATGTGGTGCAACACGCTGGGCTTCTCGCTGTTCGGAACTCAATCGCACGCAAAGCCCGATCGCAAGACGCTGGACCCGGCGAAACAGCACACGTCGATCGCCTATCCGAAGCCGGACGGCAAGATCTCGTTCGACAAATTGTCCTCGGTGTTCCTCTCCAACACCAACCATGAGGAGGACCAGCCGGTTCATCTCAAGGTCGCCGACATGAACCTGCAGAAGACGTCGGAGCACGACGTCTACGCCGGCCCCTCCAATCGCTATTGCCCGGCCGGTGTCTATGAATGGGTCGAGGAAGCCTCGGGCCCGCGCTTCCAGATCAACGCGCAGAACTGCGTCCACTGCAAAACCTGCGACGTGAAGGACCCGAACGGTAACATCACCTGGGTTCCGCCGGAGGGCGGTGGCGGGCCCAACTACGAGGCGATGTGACCGCGGCGATATAGGAATGGCCGGCCCGACCACGATTGTGTGAGTGGAGGCCCGGATAATCCGGCAAGACCGGTCACGATACCGCCACACTGAAGGCGTTTCGGGTATTAACGGTCAAATCGGCGGCTTTGAGGGCTATTCTGCTAATTGATTCGCCACCCGTGTCCTTGCGATTGGAGGCCAAAAACGGCATTGTCGCTGGCCGGGATGCCGCCGCTTGGGTCCGCATTCGACACTGATCCTGAGAGATCGCCGCCGTTAATCCCGCCGTTAATCCCTTGGAGCAAGGCGAACCGTGATGCTTTCTACACGCTTTAACCGCTGGACGATTGCTGCTCTCAGCCTGGCCGTGCTCGCCGCACCTGGCGCGCTCTATGCGCAGACGCCGGATCATCCCGCCGACAACGCGGCGCAGTTTCCGAGCAAGAACGACCTGAAATCGCTGACCACGGCCGGCAGCTATCTCGCCGCCCGCCACGCCAGCGTCGAGCGCGACGCGGCGTCCGCTGCGGCATTTTACCGCTCGGCCCTCCGTACCGACCCGAAGAACAACGAACTGCTCGACCGCGCCTTCATCTCCTCGCTGGCCGAAGGCGACATCGACGAGGCCGTCAAGCTCGCGGACCGCATCCTCGCGCAGGACAAGTCCAACCGCGTGGCGCGGCTCGTCGTCGGCGTGCGCGACCTGAAGCTAAAGAAGTACGCGGCCGCGCAGGTCAACGTCAACCAGTCGATCCGCGGACCGATCACCGACCTGGTCGCGACGCTGCTGGCAGCCTGGGCGAGCTATGGCGCGGGCGATGCCAAGGTGGCGGTCGCCAACATCGACAAGCTCACCGGGCCGGAATGGTACCCGCTATTCAAGGATCTCCACGCCGGCATGATCCTGGAGCTTTCCGGCAAGGAGAAGGACGCGGGCACCCGCTTCGAGCGCGCCTACAAGCTCGATGATTCGATGTTGCGGATCGTGGACGAATATGCGCGCTGGTCTTCGCGCAACAAGGATGCGGCTGCCGCGACGTCCCTCTATGAGGCCTTCGACAAGAAGTTGCCGCGCCACCCGCTGGTGCAGGAGGGCATCCGCGAGGCCAAGGCCGGCAAGAAGCTATCGCCGCTGGTCGATTCGGCGCAGGCCGGCGCGGCCGAAGCGCTCTATGGCATCGGCGCGACGCTGACGCGCCGCGGCGGCGAGGATCTGGCGCTGGTCTATCTGCAGCTTGCGCTGTACCTGCAGCCCAACCATCCGCTGGCGCTGCTCTCGCTCGCGGACCTCTATGAGAGCGTCAAGAAACCGCAGATGGCGATCAAGATCTATGAGCGGATGCCGGCCTCATCGCCGCTGAAGCGCAACGCGCAGATCCAGCTTGCGACCGATCTCGACGCCGCCGACCGCAGCGACGAGGCGATCAAGATCCTGAAGGAGCTCACCTCCGATTCGACGAAGGACATCGAGGCCATCATGGCGCTCGGCAATATCGAGCGTGGCCGCAAGAAATTCGCCGATTGCGCCGGCACCTACACGCAGGCGATCGATGCGATGCCGACGGCCGGCGACAAGAACGCCTGGGTCACCTACTACTACCGCGGCATCTGCGAGGAGCGCTCCAAGCAGTGGACCAAGGCTGAAGCCGAC
Source organism: Bradyrhizobium sp. Arg237L (assembly GCF_029990105.1). Classification (NCBI taxonomy): domain Bacteria; kingdom Pseudomonadati; phylum Pseudomonadota; class Alphaproteobacteria; order Hyphomicrobiales; family Nitrobacteraceae; genus Bradyrhizobium; species Bradyrhizobium sp. Arg237L. The sequence goes on from NZ_JAQMIL010000005.1 coordinate 22,286, forward strand.
ATGCGCAAGGCGCTGGAGATGCAGCCCGAGCAGCCGCATGTGCTGAACTATCTCGGCTATTCCTGGATCGATCAGGGCATCAATCTCGACGAAGGCATGAAGATGATCAAGCGTGCCGTCGAGCAGCGCCCCGACGACGGCTACATCGTGGATTCGCTCGGCTGGGCCTATTACCGCATCGGCAATTACGATGAGGCGGTGAAGCAGCTCGAGCGCGCCATCGACCTCAAGCCGGAAGATCCGACCATCAACGACCATCTCGGCGACGCCTATTGGCGGGTCGGCCGCACGCTGGAAGCCAAGTTCCAGTGGGCGCATGCGCGCGACCTCAAGCCGGAGGCCGACGAGCTGCCGAAGATCGAAGCCAAGATCGAGAACGGCCTGCCGGAGGACGCCTCTAATAACGCCGCCGCCGTCGAGAAGAAGAAAGAAGACGGCAAGGGCGGCTGATCCAAAGAGAGTATGGGGCGGTTTGTCGATGCCGGCGCTGATTGAGGACGCACGTGCCAAGGTCAACCTGACCCTGCGGGTGATCGGGCGGCGCGTCGACGGCTATCACGACCTTGAAAGCGTGGTGGCGTTCGCCGATTGCGCCGATCGCCTGACGCTGACGCCGGGCGAAGAACTCACGCTCACGACCTCAGGGCCGATGGCGGAGGCTTGCGGCGAGACCGCTGATAATCTCGTGCTGAAGGCCGCGCGCCTGCTCGGCGAGCGCGTTCCCGGCCTGAAGGCCGGCAGCTTTGCGCTGGAGAAGGTGTTGCCGGTGGCCGCCGGGATCGGCGGCGGTTCGGCCGATGCGGCGGCGGCGCTGCGGCTGCTCGCGCGACTGAATGATCTCGCCCTCGACGACGAGCGTCTGCGCGACGTTGCGCTGAAAACCGGCGCCGACGTGCCGGTCTGCGTCGCCTCGCATGCCTGCGACATGACCGGGGTCGGCGAGACGCTGATGCCGTTGAACCTGCCGAAGCTGCCGTGCGTCATGGTCAATCCGCGGATCCCCGTCGCCACCAAGGACGTGTTCGCGGAGCTTGGCTTGCGCCCCGGCGACCTCCTGGTCGGCGCCACCGACGTGATGCTGCAGGCGCCGTCCTGGCCGGAGCAGGGCGGCTCGCTCGACGAGTGGGTCGAGGCCCTTGCCGCCAGCTCGAACGATCTGGAAGCGCCGGCGGTGCGCATCCAGCCCGTGATCGGCGCGGTGATCGCCGCGCTCAACGCCACCGATGGCGCCTGGCTCGCGCGAATGTCCGGCTCGGGCGCCACATGTTTTGCGATCTACGAGAACACCGCCGACGCCCAGCGCGCGGCCGAGAAGCTCCGCCGCGAGCACCCCATCTGGTGGGTGCATTCGGGCGTGCTGAGCTGAAGTAGCGCAACCTGCTCTATCTATCCTACGCGGCTGTCGTCACCCGCGAAGGGGGGTGACCCAGTATTCCAGAGACGTCAGAGCAGAATCGAGAAGCCGCCGCTTACTGGATACCCCGCCTTCGCGGGGTATGACGGCGGAACAAACTCAATGCGAGCGCGCCAGGCAGAAGGCCACGACCTGCTCCAGGGCGGTCTTCATCGGGGAGGGCGGAAACAGCGCCAGCGCGTCAACGGCCATGGCGCCGTAGTGGTGGGCGCGGGTCAGTGTGTCCTCGAGCGCGCGGTGCTTGGTCATCAACCCGATGGCGTGGTCGAGATCGCCGCCGCGGATTTCGCCTTGCTCCAGCGCGCGGACCCAGAACTCGCGTTCGCTGTCATTGCCGCGGCGGAACGCCAGCACCACCGGCAATGTGATCTTGCCCTCGCGGAAATCGTCACCGACGTTCTTGCCGAGCTTGGCGGACTTGCCGCCATAGTCGAGCACGTCGTCGACGAGCTGGAAGGCGATGCCGAGATTCATGCCGACCGAGCGGCACGCGGTCTGCTCTGCCTTCGGCCGGTTGGCGATGACCGGGCCGACCTCGCAGGCGGCGGCGAACAGCTCCGCGGTCTTGCCTCTGATAACGGCGAGATATTCGTCCTCGGTGGTCGCGGTGTTCTTGGCGGCGGCAAGCTGCATCACCTCGCCCTCGGCGATGGTGGCAGCGGCCGAGGAGAGGATGTCGAGCGCGCGCAGCGAGCCGACCTCGACCATCATGCGGAAGGCCTGGCCGAGCAGGAAGTCGCCGACCAGGACGCTGGCCTCGTTGCCCCAGAGCATCCGTGCCGACAATTTGCCGCGCCTGAGCTCGCTTTCGTCGACCACGTCGTCATGCAGCAGGGTTGCGGTATGCATGAACTCGACGGCCGCCGCGAGCTTGATATGGCCGTCGCCGGAATAGCCGGAGAGCTGGGCCATCGCCAATGTCAGCATCGGCCGCAGGCGTTTTCCCCCGGAGGAGATCAGGTGGTTGGCGACCTCCGGGATCATCGTGACCTCGGAGCCGGTCCGCGCCAGGATGGTCGCGTTGACGCGTTCCATGTCGGCGGCGACCAGGGCGACCAGCGGGTCTATCGAAGCGTTCGACGGGTTTTCAAAGGGGACAATAACCGCCACGCTGGTCTCCAAATTTGCCGAAATCACACTATCCTAGGGCGTGACCCGGCAAGTCGATCACTGCGCCTAAAGACTACAATAGAAACTGCGCGCTGGGGCGGCAAGGGTACGAAGCTGTTGACATCTGTCGCATGGTCTGCGCTGGGCACGAAACATGGAGAACGAACACTTGCGGGAATTGGTCCGAACCAATGACATGGTGCTGGTGTCTGCGATCACCGCATTGCTCGACAGCGCCAATATCCATCATCTGGTGCTGGACCAGAACATGAGCGTCATCGAGGGATCGCTCGGCATCCTGCCGCGGCGTATCCTGGTCCATGAGGACGACAACCGCGCCGCGCGTGAGTTGTTGGCCGATGCGGGTTTCGCGCATGAATTGCGCGCCGATGAGTGAAGACGTCAGCGAGGACGCCTTTCTCGGCGGACGATTGCTGCTGCGACAGCTCAAGTCGGGTCACCGCGCCGGACATGACGCCATGTTGCTCGCCGCCGCGACGCGCGCGCGTCACCGCGATCGCGTGGCCGATCTGGGCGCGGGCGTCGGCGCCGCCGGCCTTGCGCTGGCCAAACGTGTTGCCGGCATCGGCCTGGTGATGGTCGAGATCGACGCGCAGCTAGCTGCACTTGCCGAGGCTAACGCCGCCGCCAATGCGATTTCCGCCGACGTGATCGTGCTCGACGTCGAATCATCAGCGGAGGCCTTTGCCGCCGCCGGCCTGCCGCCCGACAGCGTCGATGTCGTGCTGATGAATCCGCCGTTCAATGATTCCCGGCGCCACCGCGCTTCGCCGGACCGGGCGCGCGAGGTCGCGCACATCGCGTCGGCGACAACCTTGCAAAGCTGGATCCATGCCGCGCGGCGCATCCTGAAATCCGGAGGAGAATTGACGCTGATCTGGCGCGCCGATGGCATTGCCGAGGTGCTGGCCGCGCTCGATCGCGGCTTCGGCAGCCTCGAGATCCTGCCCGTTCACGCCGATGTGACCGCGGTGGCGGGCCGCATCCTGGTTCGCGCGGTCAAAGGCGGGCGCGCGCCGACGCGCCTCCATGCCGCTCTCGTGCTCAATGACGAGTCTGGCGTGCCTAATAAAGAGGTACAGGAGAGCTTGATGGGGAAGGGGATATTGCCGCTTGCCGGGTGAAGATGCCGGACCGCGGACCTGTCCTTTACTATTGCGGGAGCGTGTCCGACTGCCGTTCGGGTGCTGCGGTAAAGTGAACCGCCGCGAGCAGGGTACCGATCAGCAAAATCAGCAGATAGATTTTCATCTTGCTCTCCGCTGCGCGATTGCAGCTAGAACACCGCGATGCAAGGGGCGTTCCATCAGTGGATGACAGTGGTGGGATAAAAAACGGTTAATTCGAGGTAACGGGAATGAGTGAACAAAGAATTGATCGCCCCGGACTGCCGGGCCTCTTCGAGAGGCTCGAGGGCTGGCTCCCGGCACGGCTGCGGCGTGGCATGGCCGTGGTGCCGGTGGTACGACTGTCGGGCGTGATCGGCGCGGTGACGCCGCTGCGGCCCGGCATGACGCTCGCCGGCATCGCGAAGACGCTCGAGCGCGCGTTCGCGATCCGCAACGCCAAGGCGGTGGCGCTGGTGATCAATTCGCCCGGCGGCTCGCCGGTGCAGTCGCGCCAGATCTATCTGCGGATCCGGCAGCTCGCCGCCGAAAAGAAGCTGCCGGTGTTGGTGTTCGTCGAGGACGTCGCGGCCTCCGGCGGCTACATGATCGCCTGCGCGGGCGACGAGATCTTCTGCGACCCGTCCTCCATCCTCGGTTCGATCGGGGTGGTCGGCGGCAGCTTCGGTTTCCAGGAACTGATCCGGAAGATCGGCGTCGAGCGGCGGCTCTATACTGCCGGCGAGCACAAGGCGATGCTCGATCCGTTCCTCCCCGAGAAGCCCGAGGAGGTGGCGCGGCTGAAGTCGATCCAGCGCGAGATCCACGAGATCTTCATCGCGCTGGTCAAGGAGAGCCGGGGTGCGCGGCTGAAAGGCGCCGACGATGTGCTCTTCACCGGCGAATATTGGGCCGGCGAATCCTCGATTGCGCTCGGCCTGGCGGACGGGATCGGCGACCTCCGCTCGACGCTCCGTGCCCGCTACGGGGAGAAGGTGCTGACGCCGGTGATTGCGCCCGCAAGCGGGCTGTTGTCGGGGCTTCTCGGGCGGCGGTCGCCCGGGGCCGGCTCGCTGGCGGCGCTGGACCCGCTCGGAGGACTGCCGGATGATTTGATCTCGGCGCTGGAAACGCGGGCGATCTGGGCCAAATTCGGGTTCTAGAGCTTCGGTTCTGATTGAAATCAGAACCGAAGCTCTAGATTCTTTTGTTTTGACGCGTTTTCTTCACGCGAACCGGTGTCCACTTCGCTCGAAAACGCTTTGAAGATGCTGCCGTTTGCCGCATCCGTTACCAAAAGGTTGATTGCGGACCGCCCCAGCTTAAGCGAAAATACCAGCTATTGGGGGCCTGAGAGGTGAACGACAAGGATCGACCGATGCCAGCCATGATCGCATTTGCGGGCGTTTTGGGAGGGCTCGCCGTGGTCCGCTGGGCCTATCGCACGGCCGTGCGGATCAACGAGGAACTGGAAGAGGCGCGTCGCGCCCACATGGCCGAGGCCGTCAGCCGCAGCGAGATTCCGACCCTGCGCCGCGACCCCGTCACCGGCGCCTACCGCCCGGGCTAGGGACTCACATACTCGTCATGCCCGGGCTTGCCCGTCTTCGCTATGGCTTCGCCGGACTGACACTAGAGTGCCCGGCGAAGCCTTGGCGTAGCCCGGTCCCGGGCATCCACGCCCTTCCTTCCTGCTGATGCCAAAGACGTGGATGGCCGGGACAAGCCCGGCCATGACGGAGCACGTGGGACGCGTCTTTCGCGCAATGGGGAGGCGCGTTCGCCTTGATTCCCCGTCTTCCCGCCGATACGGTCCGCGCGCTTTCAAACACCTCATCGCGAGACCGATGCCGACGATGGATTCCCTGCCCGCCCATATGCGCCCGGAACGTTCGTTCCAGGGACTGATCCTGACGCTGCAGCGCTACTGGGCGGATTACGGCTGCGTGATCCTGCAGCCCTATGACATGGAGGTCGGTGCCGGCACCTTCCATCCCGCCACGACCTTGCGCGCGCTGGGGCCGAAGCGCTGGAACGCTGCCTATGTGCAGCCCTCGCGCCGGCCGAAGGACGGCCGCTATGGCGAGAACCCCAACCGTCTCCAGCACTATTACCAGTTCCAGGTGATCCTGAAGCCGTCGCCATCCGACATCCAGGAGCTCTATCTGAAATCGCTGGCCGCGATCGGCGTCGATTCGGCGCTGCATGACATCCGCTTTGTCGAGGACGACTGGGAGAGCCCGACGCTCGGGGCCTGGGGCCTGGGCTGGGAATGCTGGTGCGACGGCATGGAGGTGTCGCAGTTCACCTATTTCCAGCAGGTCGCGGGCGTCGAATGTGCGCCGGTGGCGGGCGAGCTCACTTACGGGCTCGAGCGGCTGGCGATGTATGTGCAGGGCGTCGACCGCGTCTACGACCTCAACTTCAACGGCCGCGAGGGCGCCGAGAAGGTCGCCTATGGCGACGTGTTCCTGCAGGCCGAGCAGGAATATTCGCGGCACAATTTCGAGATTGCCGACACCGCGATGCTGTTCGAACAGTTCAGGATGGCCGAGGAAGCCTGCAAGAAATATCTCGCGGCCGGTTGGCGCGAGGGTGGCAACCAGCGGGAGCACCTGATGGCGCTGCCGGCCTATGACCAGTGCATCAAGGCCAGCCACGTGTTCAACCTGCTCGACTCGCGCGGCGTGATCTCGGTGACGGAGCGGCAGAGCTACATCCTGCGGGTGCGCGAATTGGCGAAAGCCTGCGGCGAAGCCTGGGTGCACACCGAAGCCGGCAGGGCCGCCTGATGCCTGATCTCCTGCTCGAACTGTTTTCCGAGGAAATCCCCGCGCGCATGCAGGCGAAGGCGGCGGACGATCTGCGCCGCATGGTGACCGACAAGCTGGTCGCCGAGGGGCTGGTTTACGAAGGCGCCCGGGCGTTCGCGACGCCGCGGCGGCTGGCGCTGACCGTGCACGGCATTCCGGCGCGGCAGCCCGATCTGAAGGAAGAGCGCCGCGGCCCCCGCGTCGGCGGCCCCGAGCCCGCGATCCAGGGATTCTTGAAAGCCACGGGCCTTGCCTCGATCGACGATGCAAAAATCCAGAGCGACAAGAAGGGCGATTTCTACATCGCGTTGATCGAGAAGCCGGGCCGGCCCGCGCTCGACGTGCTCGCCGAGATCCTGCCTGTCATCGTCAGAACTTTCCCCTGGCCGAAATCGATGCGCTGGGGCGAGCGTTCGGCAAGGCCCGGCGCGCTGACCTGGGTGCGCCCGCTGCACGCCATTACGGCCACCTTCGGCCCCGAGACCGAAGAGCCGGATGTCGTGCCGTTCTCGGTCGACAGCATCGAGGCGGGGCAGACGACGTTCGGCCATCGCTTCATGGCGCCCGCAGCGATCTCCGTGCGCCATTTTGACGACTACGAGGCCAAGCTGAAAGCGGCCAAGGTCGTGCTCGACCCGCAGGCGCGCAAGGACATGATCCTGGCGGATGCAAAGACGCTGGCGCAGGCGCAGAATTTTGAACTGGTCGAGGACCAGGGGCTGCTGGATGAGGTCGCGGGCCTGGTCGAATGGCCGGTCGCGCTGATGGGCTCGTTCGATCAGGAATTTTTGTCGATCCCGGACGAGGTGATCCGCGCCACCATCCGCAACAACCAGAAATGCTTCGTGGTCAGCGATCCCAAGACTGGAAAGCTCACCAACAAGTTCATCCTGACTGCCAATATCGAGGCCACCGACGGCGGCAATGCCATCGTCGCCGGCAACGAGCGCGTGATCCGCGCGCGGCTCTCGGATGCGAAGTTCTTCTACGAGACGGACCTGAAGACGAAGCTCGAGGACCGGCTGCCGAAGTTCGACCAGATCGTGTTCCACGAGAAGCTGGGCAAGCAGGGCGAGCGCATCAAGCGGATCGAGCGATTGGCCGCGGAGGTCGCGCCGCTGGTCGGCGCCGATGTCGAGAAGACGAAACGTGCCGCGCATCTGGCGAAGGCGGATTTGCTGACGGAGGTCGTCGGCGAATTCCCCGAGCTGCAGGGCTTGATGGGCAAGTACTACGCGCTGGCGCAGGGCGAGGATGCGTCCGTCGCTGCCGCGAGCGAGGAGCATTACAAGCCGCAGGGGCCCGCGGATCGCGTACCGACCGATCCGGTGAGCGTCGCGGTCGCGCTGGCGGACAAGATCGATACGCTGGTCGGATTCTGGGCGATCGACGAGAAGCCGACCGGGAGCAAGGACCCGTATGCGCTGAGGCGCGCGGCGCTGGGGGTGATACGGCTTATCCTCGAGAACAATATTCGTACTAGTCTAATCAAGACGATCACGACCTTCGTCGCCACGTTGCTTGAGAGTGACGCTGTAAAGGCCGCTGAGAGTCCGATTGCTATCGCGCCGTCACTATTGGTCTTCTTCGCCGACCGTCTCAAAGTCCAGCTTCGCGACCAGGGTGCGCGGCACGATCTCGTCGATGCCGTGTTCTCGCTCGGCGGGCAGGACGATCTCCTGGTCGTGGTCCGCCGCGTCGAGGCGCTCGGCAAATTCCTCGACAGCGACGACGGCAAGAACCTGCTTGCGGGCACCAAGCGCGCGGGCAACATCCTTGCGATCGAGGAGAAGAGGGACAAGCGCACGTTTGACGGCGCGCCCGATCCGTCGCTCTATCGGCAAGACGAAGAGAAGGCGCTGGCGAAGGCGATCGATCAGGTGAAGCGCGAGGCGAGTGCTGCGGTCGCGGCTGAGGACTTCGCTGGCGCGATGAGTGTGATGGCGACGCTGCGGCCGGCGGTGGATGCGTTCTTCGACAAGGTCAAGGTCAATGACGACGACCCGAAGGTGCGCGAGAACCGGCTGAAGCTGCTGAATGAAATTCGCGCGGCAACGCGGGCGGTGGCGGATTTCTCCAAGATCCAGGATTGAGTTTGACGCCGTCATTCCGGGGCGCGCGAAGCGCGAGCCCGGAATCCATTTCGCCGCGTACCCTGCCGCCCGATGGATTCCGGGCTCGTCCTTCGGACGCCCCGGAATGACGGCGTGGGGCGCCAGAAATATTCCGCAACATTTACCCCTCATTAACCACGTCCTGCGAAGGTCGTGACGGGTGAACGGTTTCTTAAGAAATCGCCCGCGCGCAAATGCAGGAATTTCCCGATGACCTCCATCGGCACGGCGCTCAATCCTTACGCCCAATATGGTTCGGCCTATGCGCGGGCGGCGGCGACGCCGTCGCTGGCATCGACGCTGTCCAATGACAGCGCGAACAATGACCCACTCGCGTCCAACAGCGCGACCAACCTCACCCTGTCGGAAGCGGCCCGCGCGCAGCTCGCAAAAGCATCGCCGCTCGACTTCACGACGGTCACGAACGACGCGCGCGCGACGCTCGACCGGCTCTATACGGCAGCCGGCGTGAAGGGACCGCTGGTCGATGGCAAGACCACGATCGATCTCTCGAGCCTGGATCGCCGCTCGCTGTTTGCGATTTCGACCAACAATGGCGGCAAGTTCAGCCCCGACGAACAGGCGGTGGCGGCCAGCGCGTTGAAGCAGCGCTTCGATGCCGCGCTGGCGCCGTCGCTGGCGACCACGCGCCTGACCGGCGACTACAATGTCAGCTACAAGGCGGCGCTGGATTATCTCGACGGCGCAAGCCCGGAAGAGAAGGCGACGGCGACCTGGGCGGCCCAGCGCGCCGCAGTGTTCAAGGGCTATCAGGCGACGCAGACCGACCCGACGGTGGCGCCAACGGGAATTGCCGGCGATCCGATCGCGGCCGCGCTCGCTGACACGGCCAGCCCCGCGACGGGCCAGAGCCGCAACTTCGGCGATATCGCCAGCGACGTGCGCGGGTTTCTCGACCGCCAGAAGAGCGAGGCGGCGAGCAACGGCAAGGAACTGGTCTATGACCCCAAGCGCAAGACCGGACAATTGGCTGATCTGTCCTCGCTCGACAATCGCTCGCTGTCGGCGATCACCCTGAACAAGGACAATCGCTTCTCCGGCGAGGAGATCTATGCCGCCAAGCAGGAATTGAGTGCGCGGACGCGCGCCTCCGTGCTCGATGCGCTGAAGCAGAGCCAGTCAACCGGCGATCCGCGCCAGCTCAGCCTCGGCATCCTGAAAGCCTATTCCTCGATGAGCTCCGAAGAGCGGATGGCGGCGAACTGGACGCCCGAATTCCAGGATGCCGCGATCAAGAACTACAAATCGACCTCGACGCTGCTCTCGATGCTGCGATCGTAAATTGAGGATGTAGGCGTCTCTTGCTCCGAGATTCCGGGTTCGGTCCTGCGGACCGCCCCGGAATGACGGGAATACGGATGTGCAAAGCAAAGCCCCGCCTGGAGGGGAGCGCCAGGCGGGGCTCTTGGGTCCGGTCGCTGTCGCACACATCCGCTTGCGCGGCGCCCGGACTACTCGCTTACGTCCAAGGCTAGCTCGTCACTAGTCGATCACCTGAACGATGCGACGCGAGCGCGGCTCGACCAGCACGGTCTCGCCGTTCACGACGGTGTAGCGGAACGGGGTTCCGCCGAAGCGCTGCGGCACGTCGTAATAGGTCACGCCGGTTTCCGGCAGCACGGTGCCGACCACAACGCGATCGGAAATCGTGTAGTTCGGCACGCGCTCGCGGACGATATATTCGCGGAACGCCGGCCGCTGATCGACCGTGATCCCGCCACCTTCTTCGACCACAACGGTATTGCCGCCGACAACGCCGGTGGTGACGCTGCCTTGCGCCTGCGCCGCGACCGGTGCACTGATCGCGCACGCCATCGCTGCAACGGCAAGGAATCGGTTTCGCATGGCTCACTCCTTCGCGACGATTTTGCTTTGAGGCGGGGTCTCCTTTGAGACGCCGCGAGTGCCGGCTTTTTGCCGATGCACAATGTGGGGCCAATGCATCGCGCGCGCCGATGTTCCGCAAAAAGCGCGGCCATATCCGCGGCAATTTTGAGCAATTTTCGTGGATAGCGGAACCGATTGAACCGTCGAACGTCTCAAATATTGGGCCGTGCTGGCGGGCGGGGCCGATTCCCGGTCTGACGCGTTTCCTTCATGCGAAACCGGTAACACTTCGCTCGAAAACGCGATGCCAGTACAATACCCGCCTCGATTCGATTTCCTTCCCGAACAAATCTGCTGGAGCTTTCTCAAATGGTCATCACCGCTGCGCATGTCCCTGCCATCGTGGCCCTGATCGCAGGCATTCTGATCCTGGTCATGCCGCGGCTGCTGAACTTCATCGTTGCGATCTACCTGATCTTCGTGGGCTTGGTCGGCATGGGGCTTTTGCGCTGGCTGCATTTGTAGGATCGAAAGCCCGTTCGCAGCTTGCGCCCGACACACCAAAGTGGTGTAAGGCGCCCATCTTCTTGCCCCTCACTCCGGATTGTTGAAAGCCATGGCCAAAGCCGTTGCCAAGTCCAAGAAAGCAGCAGAGAAAAGCGCAGCGAAATCAAAGCCATCCGCCCCGGCCCGCAAGGCCGCTCCGGCGGCGCGAAAGGCGCTGAAGAAGAGCGCGCCAAAGGTGGCGGCGAAGGCTCCGGTCAAGGCTCCCGCCAAGACTCCTGTTAAGGCTGCTCCTGTTAAGACTCCTGTCAAGGCTGCTGCTAAGGCCCCCGCCAAGCCGGTGGCGAAGTCCGTGACGAAAGCGCCGGCGTCAAAGCCGGCCGTGGCGGCGATCAAGCCCAACAAATGGGTCTTCACCTTCGGCGACGGCAAGGCCGAGGGCAAAGCCGAGATGCGCGATCTGCTCGGCGGCAAGGGCGCCAACCTCGCCGAGATGGCCAATCTGGGCCTGCCGGTGCCGCCCGGCTTCACGATCCCGACCTCGGTCTGCACTTATTTCTACGAGCACGAGAAGACCTATCCAAAAGAGCTGAAGGCGCAGGTTGAGAAGGCGCTCGACTATGTCGGCAAGCTGACCGGCAAGATCTTCGGCGACGCCAAGAACCCGCTCCTGGTCTCGGTCCGCTCCGGCGCCCGCGCCTCGATGCCGGGCATGATGGACACCGTGCTCAACCTGGGGCTGAACGACCAGACCGTGGAGGCGCTGGCCGATCTCTCGGGCGACCGCCGCTTTGCCTATGACAGCTACCGCCGCTTCATCACGATGTATTCGGACGTGGTGCTCGGCTTTGAGCACCATCACTTCGAAGACATCCTCGACGCCTTCAAGGACAGCCAGGGCTATTCGCTGGACACCGACCTGACCGGTGACGACTGGGTCGAGCTGGTCGGCAAATACAAGGAAGCGGTCGAGCGCGAGACTGGCCATCCGTTCCCGCAGGATCCGCACGATCAGCTCTGGGGCGCGATCGGCGCGGTGTTCTCCTCGTGGATGAACGCGCGCGCGGTCACCTACCGCAAGCTGCACGACATTCCGGCGACCTGGGGCACTGCCGTCAACGTGCAGGCGATGGTGTTCGGCAATATGGGCGAGACGTCGGCGACCGGCGTCGCCTTCACCCGCAATCCCTCGACCGGCGAGAGCAAGCTCTACGGCGAATTCCTGATCAACGCGCAGGGCGAGGACGTCGTGGCCGGCATCCGCACGCCGCAGGACATCACCGAGTACGCGCGTCAGGAGAGCGGCTCCGACAAGCCGTCGATGGAAACCGCGATGCCCGACGCGTTCAAGGAGCTGACGCGGATCTACACGCTGCTCGAAAAGCACTACCGCGACATGCAGGACATGGAGTTCACGGTCGAGCAGGGCAAGCTGTGGATGCTGCAGACCCGCGGCGGCAAGCGCACCGCGAAGGCGGCGCTGCGCATCGCCGTCGAGCTCGCCAATGAGGGCCTGATCTCGAAAGAAGATGCGGTGACGCGGATCGATCCGGCCTCGCTCGATCAATTGCTGCACCCGACCATCGATCCGGCGGCGACGCGCGATATCATCTGCACCGGCCTGCCGGCCTCGCCGGGTGCTGCGTCCGGCGAGATCGTGTTTTCCTCCGACGAAGCGGCCAAGCTGCAGGCTGACGGCCGCAAGGTCATTCTCGTCCGTGTCGAGACCAGCCCGGAAGACATCCACGGCATGCACGCGGCCGAGGGCATCCTGACCACCCGCGGCGGCATGACCTCGCATGCCGCGGTGGTCGCGCGCGGCATGGGCAAGCCCTGCGTCTCCGGCTGCGGCGCCATCCGCGTCGATTACGGCCGCGGCACGATGAGCGTCGGCTCGCGCACCTTCAAGGCGGGCGACGTCATCACCATCGATGGCGGCATCGGCCAGGTGCTGGCCGGGCGCATGCCGATGATCGAGCCGGAGCTGTCGGGCGAGTTCGGCACGCTGATGGGCTGGGCCGACGGCGTGCGCCGGCTGGGCGTCCGCGTCAACGGCGATACCCCCGACGATGCGCGCACCGCGGTGAAGTTCGGTGCAGAGGGCATCGGCCTCTGCCGCACCGAGCACATGTTCTTCGAGGAGACGCGCATCCGCACGGTGCGCGAGATGATCCTGTCGGAAGACGAGCAATCGCGCCGCGCCGCGCTGTCGAAGCTGTTGCCGATGCAGCGCGCCGACTTCGTCGAGCTGTTCGAGATCATGAAGGGCCTCCCCGTCACGATCCGCCTGCTCGATCCGCCGCTGCACGAGTTCCTGCCGCACACCCAGGCCGAGATCGAGGAAGTCGCGCGCGCGATGAACACCGATCCGCGCCGGCTCGCCGATCGCGCCCGCGAACTCGCCGAGTTCAACCCGATGCTCGGCTTCCGTGGCTGCCGTCTTGCGATCGCCTATCCTGAGATCGCCGAGATGCAGGCGCGCGCGATCTTCGAGGCGGCGGTCGAAGCCGGCAAGCGCACCGGCAAGGCTGTCGGGCTCGAGGTGATGGTGCCGCTGATCGCCACCAAGGCCGAGTTCGACCTGGTGAAGGCGCGGATCGACGCCACCGCGCATGCGGTGACGAAGGAGACCGGCGCCAAGCTGACCTACCAGGTCGGCACCATGATCGAGCTGCCGCGCGCCTGCCTGATGGCCGGCAAGGTCGCCGAGACCGCCGAGTTCTTCTCCTTCGGCACCAACGACCTGACCCAGACCACCTACGGCATCAGCCGCGACGACGCCGCGAGCTTCCTCGGCACCTACATCGCCAAGGGTATCCTCGAGATCGATCCCTTCATCTCGGTCGATCGCGACGGCGTCGGCGAGCTGGTCAGGATCGGCGTGGAGCGCGGCCGCAAGACGCGGCCCAACCTGAAGGTCGGCATCTGCGGCGAGCATGGCGGCGATCCCGCCTCGGTCGCGTTCTGCCACGAGGTCGGGCTCGACTATGTCTCGTGCTCGCCCTACCGCGTGCCGATCGCGCGGCTGGCCGCAGCCCAAGCCGCGCTCGGCAAGGCGATCGCGAGCCAGGCGTGACGCGCTTCACCTCTCCCGCTTGCGGGGGAGGGAGTGCAGCATTGATCGCGGATGCAATTCGATATTCTTCATGCGCTAACTGAGGAATGGCTGGGGATTTCCCAGCCATTTTCTTTTGTGCGCGACGTCCGCCGGATGGTCCTGCGAGCGCGCGGGCAAGGAAAGACGCGTTACAGGCGTAACCCAACTTTCCGCGTGCTGAAATCGAACTGTAACCCGCGCTCACAATCCTGTGCCAGTAGAGTGAGGTTTGGTATGGGATGCTTCAGATTGTTTTTGCGTATTCAATTGAGATCAGCGCAGCGACGGCGCGATGGCGGGCGAGCGTCAGGATTGGGGCGTGATGGGAAGTGACCCTTCTATCACGGCTGCTTGTGCTGGTGGCTGTTGCTCTGCTGCCGGCAATAGCGATCCAAGCGTATAATGAATTCGACCTGCGTCGCGCGCGTCAGATCGAGGTGCAGAACCAGGCGCTCAATCTGGCTGAACTTGCCGCCGCGGAGCAACGGCAGATCGTTCAGGGAATTCATCAGGTCCTGATCACGCTGTCGGAGCTTCCGTCGATCAAGGCGAAGGACGGCGAGTCGTGCAATGCATATATGGGCGCTATCAAGCAGCGATTCCCGGCTTTCCTCACCGTTGTCGTCACCGATTTGAACGGCATCACGTTCTGCACCCCCGACAATAATCGCAAGCCGGTCGATGTCTCGGGCCGGGCCTATTTCGCCAACTTGCGGAAAACCGGCGCATTCTCCGTCGGCGAGTTCTCGCTGGGCCTGTCATCCGGTCGAAAGGCCATTCAGTTTGCATTGCCTTTCTACGAGCAGGACGGGCAGATGGGGGGTGCCATCATCGCAACCCTCAGCCTGGATTGGCTCGCCGACTACATTGCGCGAAAGGGCGCGCCGGCGGGAGCTGCGCTCGGAATCATGGACCGCAATGGGAGGTACCTTGCCCGCTATCCCGACAACGCGCGCTTTGTCGGGCGGACCCTGAGCGAAGGGCATGAACCACACCTTGAGAAATCCGGTGCGGCCGACACCACGGAGCTCGACGGCGTGGAGCGGATCGTCGGCTATGCAGCCCTGCCGGACAGTTCCGGAGGCCTTCTCATCAGCTTCGGCCTGGACAAGGACCAGGCATTCACCGCAATCCAGCACGGCACGCAGCGCGGCGTCTTCCTGATCATCCTGAGTACCGCGCTTGTGCTGATCCTGACATCGTTGGGCGCCCGGCGGTTCATCCGTCGCCCGCTTGGGCAATTGGTCGACGCCGCCAACCGATGGCGGCTCGGCGATTTTACCCGGCGGGTCGACATCCATGGCACTTCCGAAATCGCGCGGGTCGCCGATGCATTCAACACCATGGCCGATGCGCTGGAACACCGCGAGCAGGAATTGTCCGATGCGAGGAAGAAAGCGGAGGAAGCCGCGGCCCGGATCACGATGATCTTCGAGAGCACCACCGACAGCGTGCTGATCATCGATCAGGACTGGCGCCTCACCTATCTCAACGGACCCGCCTGGACAGACCTTGCGGAGGGGCAGGATGTCAGGGGCCTGACGTTGTCGGAGGCGTTTCCAGACGCCGATGACCTCGATATCACCAACCAGATCCTGGAGGTGACATCAACGCAGCGGCCGGCATTCCTCGAAGTGTTCTGTACGCGTCGACAGGTCTGGTACGCGGTCAATGCGTTTCCCTCCAGCCAGGGTCTCGTGATCTTTCTTCGCGACATCACCGATCATAAGCATGCGGTGGAGGCGCGCCGGCTGATCGAGGAGCAATTCCACCAGAGCCAAAAGATGGAGTCGGTCGGTCAGCTCACCGGGGGGATTGCGCACGACTTCAATAACCTGCTCACGGTGGTCTCGAACAGCCTCGACCTCATCGAGGATGCTGCCGACATTGGCAAGGTCCGGCAGTACGCCGCGGCAGCGCGTCGCGCCACCCAGCGAGGGGAGAAGCTGACGTCGCAGCTTCTCGCCTTCTCGCGGCGGCAGATACTCAATCCCAAACTCGTCAACGCGAATCAGCTCATTGCCGAATTCCAGGGTCTGATCCAGCAAGCGGTCGGGGGAGGCTGCGAGGTCAGGCTGCGGACCGACGAGCAATTGTGGCTGTGCCATGTCGATCCTTCATCGCTGGAGACCGCTCTTCTCAACCTTGCGCTCAATGGGCGCGATGCGATGCCGGACGGCGGCGTGCTCGAGATCGAGACGCGGAATGTCGAACTCGAGCAGGGGGCCGTGGCCGAGTGTCAGGCAGGACCTTATGTGTGGCTGGCCGTCAAGGATTCCGGCTGCGGGATGCCGCCCGAAGTGCGCGACAGGATCTTCGAGCCCTTCTTCACGACCAAGGAAGTCGGCAAGGGGACCGGGCTTGGCCTCAGCATGGTCTATGGCTTCGTTCGACAGTCCGGCGGGCACGTCACTGTCGAAAGCACGCCGGGAGCAGGGACTACGGTCGCACTCTACCTGCCCAAGGCCGACAAAGCGCCGGAGGCGCCGGTGCAAGAACGGAAGGCACGAGCTATACCGGGAGGTTCGGAGCGGATCCTCGTCGTCGACGACAATGAGGATCTGCTCGAGGTCACCTCGGCGATGTTGAGCTCGTTCGGCTACGAAGTTGTCTGTGCCCGCAACGGACTTGAGGCCCTGAAGATGTTGAGGGGCGACGAGGACTTCGCGCTCCTGTTCAGCGACATCGTGATGCCGAGCGGCATGAACGGCATCGAGCTGGCGCGCGAAGCGAGACGGCTGTGCAGGGACATCAAGATCCTGCTCACCTCCGGTTATGCCGGAGATGCATTGGAACGGCACCACGCCGTGGACGAGTTTCCGATCATCGAGAAACCCTTCCATGTCGCGGACCTTGCCCGGCGCCTGCAGGCGCTCCTGCACGAAGACTAGAGCGTGATCCGATCAGGCTGCTGGACAATTGAATCAGAGCCCACCCCACGTCGTTGCGAGCGGAGCGAAGCAATCCATGCCGCCACTCGGCGAGAGATGGATTGCTTCGCTCCGCTCGCAATGACAACGGATAGAGCCGCTGACACGTCCCGAGCATCTTCACGCGGTGAAGACTTTCTTCACCACGTTCGTTGACCTCATATTTACCACTTTCATCCGCGAGGCATTTACCAATGCATTCGATGCGTCGCGCAAAATCTGTGCGATCTCTTGTGTGTAGCGGACAAGCCACGCCGATTAACCCCGCGGCAACCTAAATTCGATACCAACAAATTTGGTCGAATGGCACGGATGGACTGCGTTCGGTCGTTGTAAGCGTTGCGTGAGCGTATCGATGTTAGTGTTGCGTAACCATCCGAAGGGCGCACGGTTCGCGCTCTTCGGACTCGGTCTTAGCATCTTCGCATTGATGCCGACCGAGATCGGATATCAGGACATCGCGTCACTGCTTGCCCGTCAGCCCGGCGTTGCCGAGCGCTGGCAGAAGCGGATGTTCTCCGCCATGGGGACGATCCACGTCGCCGCCTACAGCTTCGGCCGGCCGATCGGGACGTCCTCGCCGCAAGTTGCCACCTATCGGCTGGCGCGGCTCGACAGCCAAGGCGGCGACCTCACCGGTTCCATCACCCGCAACCCGATCGTCGCGCAGCCGCCGCGCTACGCCGCCTCCGATTTCCCCACGGTCGATCGCACGCTGAAGGGCGATCGCCTCGCCGTCGCGCCGCCGGCTGAAGCTGCGCCCAGCGAGTCCGCGCCTGCAAGCGAAGATCCCTCGACCTCGAACTCTTCGGTCAGAGGCATGAAGACCGCTGCGCGCGCACCCGCCGCACATGTGCCGCTCGATCCGGAATTGCAGGACGCGCTGAACGCGCCGCCATTGCCGCAATATGCGCCGTCGCAGCCGGCGTCACCGACGGCCGCTCCCGAGACGGCGCCTCCGGCGCGCGATGCGTTCGCGTTCAAGACCTCAAACCTGTTCTTCGGCTCGTCGCTCGGAACGCCCGAGACCATGGAGCGCTGGCAGCCGGGCGAGGAGCCGACGATCGTCGCGCCCGATGCCTCGCCCGATCCGGACATGAAGGCGATGGCCTCGCTGCCCGTCGATGCCGACGGCCCGGTGCGCGCCGGCGACATGGGTGAGAGCATTGCGCCGAAGGGCGAGGTCAATGCCGACGACCAGCACGCCAAGACGCCGGCCGAGCGGCTCGGCCTGTTCGACGAGAAGTCGCGCGCCAAATCCGAAAAGTGCCTTGCCGAAGCCGTCTATTTCGAAGCGAGGGGCGAGGCGGTGCGTGGCCAGATCGCGGT
Organism: Bradyrhizobium sp. Arg237L; assembly: GCF_029990105.1. Lineage (NCBI taxonomy): Bacteria > Pseudomonadati > Pseudomonadota > Alphaproteobacteria > Hyphomicrobiales > Nitrobacteraceae > Bradyrhizobium > Bradyrhizobium sp. Arg237L. The sequence goes on from NZ_JAQMIL010000005.1 coordinate 40,572, forward strand.
GGCGCAGGTGGTGTTGAACCGCGCTTTCTCCGGCAAATATCCGACCAACGTCTGTGGCGTGGTCTACCAGAACAAGTATCGCCACTTCGCCTGCCAGTTCACCTTCGCCTGCGACAACGTCCGCGACGTGATCCGCGAGCCTGATATGTGGGACCGCGCGCGGAAGATCGCCAAGGCGATGCTGGATGGCCGGCTCTGGCTGCCCGAGGTCGACAAGTCGACGCACTATCACGCCTATTGGGTGCGCCCGTCCTGGGTCAGCGAAATGAAGAAGACGTACAAGTTCGGCGTCCACACCTTCTATCGCCCGCGCGCCTGGGGCAATGGCAGCGACGCGCCGAGCTGGGGAAACCCGGCCGAGACCGCGGAGATCTCGGCGGAGCTCGCCGAGGCCGCAAAAAGCTCCGCCGAGCAGGCCAGCGCGAAGCGGTAGCTCTCTCGTCGTCCTCGCGAAAGCGAGGACCCATAACCACAGGCCGTGTGCTCCGCTGCAACCACTTGCTTGCGCCACAACACCTCCCTGTGGCTATGGGTCCCGGCGTTCGCCGGGACGACGGCAGAGTGTTCCCATCATTCTGCAGGGCTGCCCTGCGTTGAAATTTTTCTCTCCGGCCCCCTTGGGGTTTTCATGCAAATGCATTAACTCCCTGTAACCTTTCGTCCGGCGGGTGGGACCGCCCATGATGTAGCATGCAGGGGGAATTGATGGCTGTGACCACCGGCGACCTTCGGCCTTCCTCCGGTCTCGATAGCTGGCGCACGCCGCTGATCATCATCATCTGCGGCTGCGCGATCGCGCTGCTCAGCTTTGGGCCACGCTCGGCGCTCGGCTTCTTCGTGCAGCCGATGAGCCGCGAATTCGCCTGGGGCCGCGACGTCTTCGGTCTCGCGCTGGCGCTGCAGAACCTATTGTGGGGACTGGGCCAGCCGATCGCCGGCGCGATCGCCGACCGCTTCGGCATCGTGCGCGTAATGATCGTGGGCGCGCTGCTCTATGCCGGCGGCCTTTACATGATGCGTTATTCGGCAACGCCGCTGTCGCTCGACATCGGCGCCGGCGTGCTGATCGGTTTCGGCCTGTCCGGCTCCTCGTTCAATCTGGTGCTGTCGGCCTTCAGCAAATTGCTGCCGCCGGAAAAGCGCGGCCTCGCGCTCGGCGCCGGCACCGCGGCGGGCTCGTTCGGCCAGTTCCTGTTCGCGCCCTTCGGCGTGGCGATGATCGATAATTTCGGCTGGCAGGCCGCGCTGACCGTGTTCGCCGCGCTGATGCTCTTGATCGTGCCGCTGTCGCTTGCGATCGCGACGCCGCGGGCGGAAACGACCAACGTGCCGGCCGCCGACCAGCAGTCGTTCAAGACGGCGCTGGCGGAAGCGTTCGGCCATCGCTCCTATGTGCTGCTGGTGCTCGGCTTCTTCACCTGCGGCTTCCAGCTCGCTTTCATCACCGTGCACCTGCCGGCCTATCTCGTTGATCGCGGCATTCCGACCTCGACCGGCGGCTGGGTGATCGCGGCGATCGGCCTCTTCAACATCATGGGCTCGCTCGGCGTCGGCTGGCTGCAGAACTTCTTCCCCAAGCGCTACATCCTGTCAGTGATCTACTTCACCCGCGCGCTGGCGACCGTTGCCTTCATCTCGTTCCCGATCACGACGTTCTCCGCGGTCGCCTTCGGCGCGGTCTCTGGCTTGACCTGGCTGTCGACGGTGCCGCCGACCTCGGCGCTGGTGGCGCTGATGTTCGGCACGCGCTGGTTCGCCACGCTCTATGGCTTCGCCTTCGTCAGCCACCAGGTCGGCGGGTTCCTGGGCGTCTGGCTCGGCGGCATCGTGTTCGAGCAGTATGGTTCCTACACGCCGATCTGGTGGCTCTCGATCCTGTTCGGCGTGCTGTCGGCGCTGATCAACCTGCCGATCGTGGAGGCCCCAGTGTCGCGCCCGGTTGCGCAGCCGGCCTGATGCGATAAACAGCATCCCGCACAAATTCGTCGTCATGCCCGGGCTTGTCCCGGGCATCCACGTCTTTAAAGTCGAGCGACACCCAAGCACGTGGATGGCCGGGTCAAGCCCGGCCATGACGCGGGACTAGATCAACGCGAGTACGGGAGGATCCATCGTGGCGACGTTCAAGGCGATCAGGATCGACAAGGCGGACAAGGGTACGACCGCCGCGCTCACGCAATTCGACGACGCGGAATTGATGGATGGCGACGTCACCGTCCGCGTCGAATGGTCGACGCTGAACTACAAGGACGGCCTGGCGCTGACCGGCAAGGCGCCGGTGGTGCGGCGCTTCCCGATGATCGCCGGCATCGATTTCGCCGGCACCGTCGAGCAGTCCTCGCATCCCGACTGGAAGGCAGGCGACAAGGTCGTCTGCAACGGCTGGGGCATGGGCGAGACCCATCTCGGCGCCTATGCCGAGAAGGCGCGCGTCAAGGGCGACTGGCTGGTGCGTCTGCCCGACGGGATCTCGGCGCGCGATGCGATGGCGATCGGTACCGCCGGCTATACCGCGATGCTCTCGGTACTGGCGCTGGAGGACCACGGGGTGACGCCCAAGAGCGGCCCGATCGTGGTGACGGGGGCCGCTGGCGGGGTCGGCTCGGTCGCGACAGCCGTGCTGTCCAAGCTCGGCTATCACGTAATCGCCTCCACCGGGCGGCAAGCGGAGGCAGCCTACCTCAAGGGCCTCGGCGCCGCCGAGGTGATCGACCGCAGCGAATTGACCGGCCCGGTCAAGCCGCTCGCGAAGGAGCGCTGGGCCGGCGGCGTCGACAGCGTCGGCTCGACCACGCTCGCCAACATGCTCTCGATGACCAAGTATGGCGGCGCCGTCACGGCGTGCGGGCTTGCCGCCGGCATGGACCTGCCTTCCTCGGTCGCTCCGTTCATTTTGCGTGGAGTGTGCCTTATCGGCATCGATTCGGTGATGTGCCCGATCGAACGTCGCAAGCGGGCCTGGAGCCGCCTCGCCAGCGATTTGGATAAGGCAAAACTAGCTGATATCACTCACGAAATCGGCCTGGACGAGGCCATCTCGTACGGCCCGAAAATCCTTGCGGGCGAGGTCCGCGGCCGGATCGTGGTAAAAATAGTCTGACGGCGTTCAGAATTTACCAACCAAGCTGCTCCAATGTTGCCTTGGTTGGTATGGTAAGCAGCGGGTAAAGGCGGTGTGCCCGCGCTGGGTAAGTGGAGTGGCTCATGCTTGCGCGTCTGGTATTGGGGACGGTCGTGGCCGGCGCGATGGCCGCGCCTGCGTTGGCGGGATCGATGAGCGCCGAAGAGGCCAGGCGATTTGTCGCCGGCAAGGTATTCGCCTTCACCTGCTTTGACGGCACCCGCGGCGCGGGTCGCATCCTCGACGACATGGGCGCCGCCGGCTCGATCCAGTTCTCCGGCTCCGGCCCGATTCGCCATGTCAGGTTGCCGGGCAATACGCTGCAGGTTCGCGGTCAGGCCGTCTGTGCCTCGCTGAAAGGCCTTCCGTTCGAGCCCTGCTTCAACCTCGACAAGCGCGACGATCGCTCGTTCCGCGGCTCAGTGTCGGGCATGGGCTTTGCCTATTGCGACTTCCGCCACCAGGGCGGGCAGCAGATGCTGTTGGCGCGCGCGGTGGCGCGGCCGCGTTCGCTGCGCCCCTCCCAGACGACCCGCTCGGCCGACGCCTCCCGCGCCGAAGTGTCCGCGCGCGTCGAGACGCCGCCTGTCGAGCGCACCAGGCTCGAGCCGGTGAAGCCCGAACCGGCGCAACCGGAAGGCGCGGCGGAATTGCGCCGTTCGACCGATTAGCTGGAATCATAGGTCCCACCGACTTCGTTTGATCGAGGCGACAACGTGGCGGCGAAGACCCGTAGTGATACGGGCTCGCGAATTCATGGCTTGGTAGCGTCTAATCTCTTAATCTCCACCAGGACGGCCGGGGGTGGGCGCAACAACTGAGTTCCACATGCCGCAATATTTCTTCAGGATCAGCCATGGTCGCTTCGCGGGCGCGTCCGATCAGGGGTCGGAATTCGAAAGCCGTGAGGCCGCATGGGCCGAGATGACCAAGGTCAGCGGCAATCTTCTCGGCAGCATCGCACGCAGCCTCAAGCAGGACGCCGAATGGCAGATGGAGCTGATCGACGAGAGCAAGAAGCCCGTGTTCAGAATCCGCTTGATCGCGGAGTCGGTGGATTAGAACTGCCGCCCGAATCGTTGCGCCATAGCCAGACTGTGAGCGGACGGGTGCGTCCGCGGATGAGTGTCTCGCTGGGACCGGTGAGCGTGCCGCTCTCGAACAAGGCGGATGCTGGACCGGCCCGTTGCAGCAGGTCATCGCTGAGCGCGAGCGCCGCGCGTTGCTTGGCCGCAACCTCCATCAGACGGCTCGCCACGTTCACGGTGTCGCCGGTCGCGGTGATGTGTTGATAGCTGCCGCCGAGCCGCGAGGCGACGATCGGCCCGAAATGCGCGCCCACCTTGAAGCCGGTTCGTGTCGCGATCGGGGGCGGCAACGAATTGATCCATTGCGCGACGCGGTTGCAGAGCGTGACTGCGCAGCGCGAGGCCTTGCGGGCATCGTCTGCGGTGGCTTCCGGCAGGCCGAACAGGATCATGGCGCCGTCGCCGAGGAAGCTCGTGATGATCCCGCTGTGCGCCTCGACCTCGTCATCGACGAGGGTGTGAAAATCCTTCAGCAGCGCAAGCCCCGCGTCGATATCGAGCGTCTCGCTCAATGCCGTGAAGCCCGAGAGGTCGATGAAGATGATCGCCGCATCCTGGTGCCGCGGCTTGAGCAGGAACGCCGGATTGCCGGTCAGCCATTTGTTGAGCGCCGGCGCCTGGAATTGCTGCAACAGGTCGCTCTTCATCGCAAAATATTGCGCCTGCCGCCGATTGAGCCAGAGCTGGATCGACCCGAACAGGATCGCCGGCGGTGCGGCGGCCGCAATCGGCAATGCCGCGCTGAGCCAGATGCCGTGCGAGAATGCGACGTAATTGGCGACAGCCCAGATCGCCATCAGCGCCGCGATCGAGAGCAGGCCGGCCGCGCTGCGCCGCCACGCCAACAGGCCGACCACTGCGAGCGTCAGCGCCACTGCAAGGATCGCGTCAGCGAGGCGCGTCGAACGATCGCGCAGGATGCCGCCGCCGGTCATCAGGTGATCGATCGCGGTCGCGACGATCTCGACACCCGGCATCACGGGATCGAACGGCGTCGGAAACACATCGCCGCCGCCCGTCACTGTCACACCGATGACGACGATGCGGTCGCGGATGGCCGCTCGCGCGACCTCGCCGTCGAGCACCGATGCCGCACTCACCGTCGGTACCGTGCCGCGAGGGCCGTAATAGGCGAGCGGGAGCACATGATCGATGTCGGTCGGGATATTCCGGCCCGCAAGGCGGACGCTGTCCGCGTCGATCACCGGATCCTGGCCTGCGGCCAGTGCCGCGACGCGCAGCGGAAACGCCAGCTCGACTTTGTCACTGGTGCGGACCAGCAAAGGAATGCCGCGCGGCGTGCCCGATTTGTCGGTGGTCAGGTTGACCACGCCGACAACAGCATGTTCCGCGAACATGGGAAGCGGGCGCAGGAATTTCTCCGCCCGCGGCAGGCGCGCGAGCGCGCTCTTGTCGTCCGCCTCCAGGATCTGGATCGCATCGGGAAACACGGCGGCAGCGGCAATGGCGGAGGGGCGTTTTCCGAGCGCTTGTGCGAGCGCGGCATCGGCGCCGTCCTTGCCCTGGTCGAGCAGCAAGAGGTCGACCGCGATCGCGCGCGGCTCGTAACTCGCAATCTTCTCGATGATCCCTGCAAGATCGGCGCGCGGCAGCGGATAGCCGCCGCGCTTGGCGACCGTGTCATCGTCGATGGCAACGATCGTGACGAGATCGGGTGCCGCGCGCTCACCGCGTGCCAGCAGGCGCAGGTCGGTCAGCGCGCCTTCGGCGCGATCGAGGAATTGAACGTCGCCGTTCCAGTAGCCTATTCCCAGCGCAGCCGCCCAGACGAATGAGAGCAGAAGCGCGATTGGTGTTTGAGGGATCCGGCCGCTCACCAAGGGTCATTGTCCGAGGCGCGCGAGCAGCGCATCGACCCGCGCCTGACCCCAGCGCTTGACTGCCAGCGGCTCGTTTCCCGGATCGACGTCGACGCCTTCGCCCGGACCAAGCACCACCTGGTTTCCGCCGCGTGGCCGGCGCACCGCGACCCGGCCCTGCAGCACGAGCACCGATGTCCTCGCCTCCTGCACATCGACCGCCCACTTGGTCCCACGCACGGCGGCGATCGCTTGTGGCGTGTTGACGCGAAAACGATTCTTGCCGGGCTGCTTGGGTGCGTCGAGCAGGAGTGCCTTGCTCTGCAGATCGACTGCCGTGGCGCTGCCATCGTGGCCTTGCAGCGTGAACCTCGCGCCGTCCTCGGCGACGATGATCAGGCCGTCGCGGCAGAGCAGGATCTGCGTTCCTCGCGCGCCCGCCTGCGACGGACATGTCGCGGCCATCGTCTGCGCTGCCGCAGGCTGGATCGCAAGTGTTGCGCAGATGATCACCAAGCTCGCCAGCCGCGCGAGCACTCCCGCAATGTCTCGGTGCAAAACGCTCCCCTCGTTAAAATAGTTGGTCGCCGCAATATAGCTCTTTGAAGCGCACACTATGTCTAGAAAATGTCTGCCCGGGTCCAGTGCCAATGGCGTGAGCCGACGCGATACTTCGTCGGGCCCAAGGTCGCGTCACAGGGACGTGATGTCAGGCGCGCCCCGAGGCGGGCAGGCGCGCCCGGGCGTGATGAGAACCTGCCGATTTGTCCCGGCCGGCTGTCGCTCAGTCCGGCGTGAACAACGCCTTGCCACGATTCTTCTGCGCCACCGCCACCGCTTCCGGGATTTGCGAAAAACGGTAGGTGCCTTCGACCGGCGCGCTGATCACCCCCGAGGCCACCAGCGGCGCGAGGTGTTCATACATCGCGCTGATGTGCTCGGCGGTGGCGCTGTTGAACCAGTTGGCGAGCCAGAAGCCGCGCATCGCGATGTCGCGGAAGATGAAGGGCTGTGCCGGGCCGACGAAGGGCTTGCCGCTGATCGCGCTGTAGAACACCAGCACGCCCTTCGGCGCCAGGCATGTAATCAGGTTCATCGTGGCGGTATCGGCGACGCCATCGATGGCGAGCGCGATCGGCGCGCCGCCGGTCTCGGCCGCTACGCGCTTGTTGAGATCGGGTCCGTCGACCAGCACAACGTCGCCACCGCTCGCCTTGAGATCGGCCACGACTTCCTCGCGCCTGACGACATTGACCGTCTTCAATCCAAGCGACTTCGCGATTCCGATCACCGCACGGCCGACGCCGGAATTGGCCGCGTTCTGGATCACCCAGGCGCCGGGAGCCAAGGTGACGAAATCGGTCAGCAGCAGGTAAGCCGTTGCGGGATTGATGCCGAGCATCGCCAATTGCAACGGATCGCCGTCGGGGAGCGCCCGCAACTTGCTGGCATCCGCCTTGACCCGCTCCGCCCAGGCCGGCGAGGGATAGGGGATGAGCGTGCGGTCGCCTTGCCTCATATGCCTGACGCCACGACCGACCGCCACGACGCGGCCGACACCCTCCGTTCCCACGATGCTCGGCAGTTTCGGCTGGTAGCCGTAGCGGCCCGAGATCATCAGGAGGTCGCTCATGTTGATGGGCGAAGCCTCCAGCGCGATCACGACTTCACCATCGCCGGGGTCGCCGACATCGGGAATGTCGACGAGTTTCATGACCTCGGCCGGGTTGCCGAACGCCTCGATCTGGATTGCCTTCATGGCACTGCCTCCGAATTATATACTGTATAGTATATAACGAGGAGGCGCTGTCAAGAAAGCAGCTTCATCGCCTGGTCGAACGTGGCGCGGACGCGCGCCGCTTCGGGAGCGTCCTTTGCCAGCACCATGAGCCCCTGATAGATCGCCATGATCGTATGCGCGACCGCATCGGGATCGAAGTCGTCGGCGAACTGGGCGCGGTCGGCGCGCAGGCGGTCGCGCAGCAACTGCTCGAGCTTGCGGTTGAAGGCCTGGATACTCTTCCGCACCTCCTGCTCGGTCACGCCGTCGACGGAGGTGTTGACGGAGAGGCAGCCGCGACTGCCCTTCACGCCGGAACAACGAGATACGAAGCCGGTCAGCCAGCGCCGGATGGCCTCGCGCGCGGAGGGGCCGTCATTGATGATGCGCTCGGCTTTCCCGACGATATAGGCGTGGTAGCGGTCGAGCACCTTCAGGAACAGCGCGTTCTTGTCGCCGAAGGCGGCGTAGAGGCTCGGCTTGGTGAGGCCTGTCGCTGCGGTGATGTCGTCGAGCGACGTGCCCTGAAAACCCTTCAGCCAGAACACGTCGCGCGCGAGGTCGAGCACTTCGTCGGGGTCGAAACTGCGCGGTCTGGCCATGCCGCCTATCTACGCGCTGGCGCAGGCTTCGCCAAGCTCAGCCTACGCCAGCGACCGGCGGCGGCGCCGCCTGTCGCCGGAACAGGATGCGCTGGTAGAACCAGCCGATCGCGACCAGCACCACGCCGAGGCACATGAAGGACAGCGCGCGGTAGACGCCCGTGAGCTGCGACATGTCGATCACGAACGCCTTCACGATGGTCAGCGCGATGACGGCGGCCGAGGCCATCCGCGCGCGCTGCGAGCCAACGACGATGCCGATCCCGAGCAGCACGACGCCGAACGCCAGCCAGGCGATCGAATAGGTGTATTGCTCCGCGCCCGTGGTCGGGCCATGTGACAGCACCGGGCCGTGGTAGAGCCGGCGGATTTCAAAGCTGACATAGGTCAGCGCGAGGATCAGCGCGCCGGCCGCGAGCGTGTTGCCGTAGGCGGCCGGGCGCCGTCCCGCCACCGCATAGGACAACAGCAGCGCCAGCACCGCGGGCAGGGCATAGCCGAGCAGGAGCAGGTTGATGAAGCTGCCGCCGACATTGATCGGCCACAGGATCGGTGTCTCCAGCAGCATCAGGCCGAAGACGGCGGCAAGACCCGCGAATACCGTCAGCAGCACCGCGCCGATATTGTGCACGATGCTGGCCGTGCGGATGCGCAGGCGCTCCAGCCCGATCGCCATTGCAAGCGCCGTGCAGACCTGCAGCGCGACCTCGGTGAGGCCGGCGCTGTTGCGGTAGACGTCGCCGTCGTTGACGGCGTGGCGGATCTCCATGAAGGCGAGCAGGACCGTGAACAGGATCGCGGCCGACTCCACCGCGCGGAGCGGCGCATCGTCGCCGTTGCGGCGCAGGAAGACGCTGGCTGCCCAGAACGAGGCCGCGGGAATGCCGTAGCCCCACAACAGCCAGTTGAAGATCGGCGTGGTGCCGACGGCATCGCCGACGATCCGCGGCTCGTAGCCGATGCGCAGCACCACGATGCCGGCGAGGATCGCGGCCAGCGTGCGCAGGAAGGCGATCGGCCGCTGCAGCGAAATCCAGGCGGTGCCGAGCGACACCAGCGCCAGCGCGATCGTGAGCCAGCCCTTCTCCAGCGCGAATGTGAGCGCGAGCGCCAGCGCGGCGAGCGTGCCGGTCGCAAACAGCGCGATCGAGGCGGAGTGCCCGGGCCGGTCCTCGCGCCTGCTGAGGTATTCGGTTGCAGCGGCGAAGGCCGCGGCGAGCAATACCGCGAGAATTGCGAACGGAATCGAGCGGTCGAGCTGCGCGATCCGGGCGTAGAGCGCGACCAGCAGCGCCAGCGGCGTGAAGGTGGCGGCCGCCGCCCACTGCATGGTGGTCGCGGCCGAGGTGAAGCGGTGTTGCGCGAGGAAGCCGGTCACGCCGAACATGCCTGCGAAGATCGCCGCCGCGGTCAGATGCAGCGAGACCGAGCCATCTGTGGCGCTCGGCCCGATGCCGGGCAGGGGACCGCCTGGGAGCACCAGCATGTCCGGATTGCCGCGCACCGCCCATTCGGCGAAGACGACGAACACGAACAGCGCGGCGGCGCCAATCGCCGCAGTGGCCGCCGGCGCCCGCCAGGCGACGAGGAGGCTGCCGGCGACCAGGAGGCCGAAGGTGATCATCGCGGGATCGGCGTGAAAGCTGTTCAGCACGATCAGCAGCGCGCCGAACAGATAGGCGATCAGCGAGCCCGATGAGATCGGCTCGACCTCTTCGCCCTCCGCTTCCGGTCCGAACATGAAGCCGCAGACGACCAATAGCACCGCGAGGATGAATCCGGCGATGACATGAAAGGCGTGCGGTCCGATCATCGACGGCCCGCATTGCAGACAGGGGAAGGTCCAGAGCAGCGCGAACACGACCGTGGTAACGGCAAGCCAGCGCCACAGCCGGATGCGGGCGAGGCCGAACGACGCCGCGGTGACGATCGCAAGATAGATGTAGAGCGCCCACAAATCCGGCTTTTCGGATGAGACGAGGATCGGCGTGGCGAAGGCGCCGACGACGCCGAGCCCGGCCAGCGCCGGTCCGTGCAGCAGCGCAGCGGCGAGCGTGCCGAGCGCGACCAGTCCGAGCAGCACGAAGGCGGTCGCCGGCGCAAGGAAGTCGTAGAGCGCGTAGGCCGCATAGACCGTCGCGAATGCCACAGCCGTTCCGGCGGCGGTGAGGATCGCCGGGATATTGGCGATCGGCAGCGGCGCGATTGTGGAAATGCTTTCCTTGCGCCGCGTCCATTCGCCGGCACCGAGCAGCGCCAGCGCGAACAGGCCGCCGAGCATGGTGCGCACGCCGGGTCCGAGCAGGCCGGCCTCGATCGAATAGCGCACCATGAAGAAGCCGCCGAGCGCCAGCGTCAGGCCGCCGAGCCACACCACCCAGCGGGTGCCGATGGTTTCTTCGAAGCCGGGCTGGGGGGGCGGCAGCGGCGGTGGCGCGGGCGGCGCGCCGCTCGGAGCCTCGGGCGCGGCCGCTTGTTCGGCCATGGCAGGTGCGGCCTGGATGGCCTCTGGCGGTAAAGGCGGAGGCGTGGCGGCAGCCGGCGGCGAGGTCGCACGCGTCGGCTCAGGCTCGGGGGCGAGTGGTGGCGATACCCGCCGTAATGCCGCAGCATTCGCGCCTTCGAGGGCGTCCAGCCGCGTGCGCAGGGCGGCCACCTCGTTCATTGACTTCAACGCAAATGCAAATGCGACGACCGCAATGACGAAAACAATGAACACCAGCATCAGGCCTCCGGGCGGGCGCGCGAGGGGCGTAGCCAATCACGTCCGCGGTCGTCGCAATCCATTGAGTGGAGGTTGCCCCGCAAAAAGTTCAATCGCTAGATCATGATCCGATTAGATGGAATCGGATCATGATCTCATCTCTTTGTTTGAGCATGATCTCCGCGCAAACGCTTCGCGTTTGTCGCGGGGGAAAACCGGTTCCCACTTTTCCGGATCATGCTCTAAAGCGGCATTTCCGCGCGACTCACTCGAGGTCGACCCGGAACGGCTGGTTTTCGACGCTCATGGCGCCGGGCCCGATCTCGTCGAGCGCGCGGATCATCCGGCCCTCCCGCCCGAGCGCCTTGTCGGCGAGGCTCACCATCAGCCGGTTCGGCGACGCGATCGGGGAGGCGGCGCGGATCTTGCGCGCGATCTCGGCTTCGTCACGATGCGGATTGAGCGCGCAGGCGGCGGCGAATGCGCTCGCGGTCGAGCGGCTGATGCCGGCGTAGCAGTGTACCACCATCGGCGCGCTGCGGTCCCAACTCCGCACGAAGTTCAGGACTTGCTCGATGTGCCGTCCGGAGGGTGCGATAAAACCGTCCATCACTTCGGTGATGTCGTCGACCTGCACGCGCAGATGGTTGGCCTCGAGCACGGAAGCCGGCCGCTGCACCTGGGCGACATTGGCCATGACGGTGAGGATGTGGCTGGCGCCGGTCAATCTTACGGTTTCGGGAAGCAGGGCGAGCGAGCAGACGTGAAGCATCATGGTCCTTAGATGTACAAGTTCGCCCCGAATTATAGCCGCTACTGTAGGGTGGGCAAAGCGCAGCGTGCCCACCATACCTCCACGATCTCGCTCGCGACGGTCGGCACGCTGCGCTTTGCCCACCCTACAAGATCACGCCGCCACCGCCTGGAAGCGTTCGAGGAACCGTTTCTCGGCTTTGGCGGCGGTCCAGGGCGTCAGGTAGTCGCGCTCGGTGGCCTCGGGCAGTGCGGGATCGCGGCCGAACAGGCGTCTGGCTTCGGCTTCGGAGAATCCCGCAAGGCGGGTTGCTTCGAGATAGGCGGCGCCGCGGTCGGCGGCCTTGATCTGCTGGGTGATCTCGTCGGCCAGCACCGGCGGCAGGCCGAAGCGGATGTGGATCGCGGAGAGCAGGCGCTTCTCCACCGTCTTGTAGTCGCCGCCGAGCACCGCCTTGAACGGCGAGATCATGTCGCCGATGACATATTCCGGCGCATCGTGCAGCAGCGCCGCGCGCCGCACGCTGACATCGGCGCGCGGCATCTGCTGGCGCATCACCGCCTCGACCAGGAGCGTATGCTGCGCGACCGAGAAGATATGCGCGCCGCTGGTCTGGCCGTTCCAGCGGGCGACGCGGGCGAGCCCATGGGCGATGTCGGCGATCTCGATGTCAAGCGGCGAAGGGTCGAGCAGGTCGAGCCGCCGCCCGGACAGCATGCGCTGCCAAGCCCGCGCGTCCTGCTTCGGCGCCGGTGATCTTCCGGTCATTTCACTTTGAAGCGCGGGCTGCGATGCTTGCCGCCGCAGGCCTCATGGCAGAAGCAGGTGACGAGATGGTCGTTGACGATGCCGGTCGCCTGCATGAAGGCGTAGACGATGGTCGGGCCGACGAACTTGAAGCCGCGCGATGCCAGCTCCTTCGAGACCTTGATCGACAGCGGCGTCGAGGCCGGCACGCTCGCCGTGGTCTTGAACTCGTTGACCTTGGGCCGGCCGTCGACAAAATTCCACAGGAATTTCGAGAAGCCCGGGCCTTCTTCCATGATCTTCAGATAGCCCTTCGCGCTTTCGATCGTGCCCTCGATCTTGGCGCGGTTGCGCACGATGCCGGCATCGTTCATCAGCGCATGCACTTTCTTGGCGTTGTAGCGCGCGATTTTCTCGGGCTGGAAGTCGTCGAAGGCTTTGCGGAAATTCTCGCGCTTGCGCAGGATCGTGATCCAAGAGAGGCCGGCCTGGAAGCCGTCGAGGATCAGCTTCTCGTAAAGCGCGCGGTCGTCATATTCCGGCACGCCCCATTCCTCGTCGTGATAGGCGACGTAAAACGGGTCTTCCCCCGGCCACGGGCAGCGAGTCTTGCCGTCGGGATGCAGTTGTGCAGTGCGGCTCATGCGACGGTCTTTTTCGGTGCGGCGCGGACGACATCAGGCTCGGCCAGCCTCAGACCGAGGCCGCCGGCGGAGAGCGAAAGCCCGGCATCGAGCGCATCAGCGACGCGGTCGGTGCGGACCAGCGCCAGGCCGATCTCGCCTGCGGCCGAGCCCATGGTGCCAACCTGCTTGTCGCCGGCGAGGATCGTGGCGCCCGGCTCGGGCGAGAGATCGTCCAGGATGATCTTGACGGTGCGCGTGCGCGCGGTGCCGCGATGCTGCATCCGCGACACGACTTCCTGCCCGACGTAGCAGCCCTTGTCGAAATCGACGCCGTTGAGGCGGTCCATGTTGGTCTCGTGCGGGAACGCATCGCCATAGCTGAAGTCGAGCCCGCCGCGCGGGATGCCGCTCGCTATGCGGTGCGCTTCATAGGCGGCGCTGTCGACGAGGTCGGCGCCGATGAGATCAGCAACCTTCGCTTTCAGATCCTCGGGCACGAGGAGACGGAAACCCATCGCGTCGTTGCGGGGATCGGCGAAGCAGAGCTCGGGCTTCATCGCCGGCTCGCCGTCCCAGGCCGCCAGCACGCCGACCCCGTCGGAGAGGTTCTCGACCGCGACCTTTGCGCGCAGCTTGTAGAAACGCAGCTTGTCGGTCAGCGCCTGCGCAAGCGCGCGCGGCACGTCGATCAGGAAACCGCCGCCATGGCCTTCGGGCGCCTCCGTGATCAGGAAATCGACGATAATTTTGCCCTGCGGGGTCAGCAGCGCGCCGAACCGGCCCGTACCCGGCTTGAGGTCGGTCAGGTCTGATGTGACGAGGCCGTTGAGGAAGTTGCGGGCGTCCTCGCCCGTCACCTTGACCACGCCCCGATCGGGTAGAAATGCTGCTTTCATGCGGCTTTGTTCGGCCTTTTTCCAAGGTTCCTTTGGGAAACGGAGCTAGCGGATATCCCCTCCGAAGTTAAGGCGCTAAACTGCGCCGAACAAGGCCCGGGCGGCGACTTGAACACGGGCGCGAGGAGCGATGAATCAGCGTTTTGACACCATTCTAAAATCCGGCACCGTGGTCAATCAGGATGGCGAGGGCGTCCGCGACATCGGCATCAGGAGTGGCCGCATCGCCGAGATCGGCGGCCTCAACTGCGATTCGGCCGACGAGGTGATCGACTGCAGGGGCCTGCACGTCCTGCCCGGGGTGATGGACACCCAGGTGCATTTCCGCGAGCCGGGCCCGACCCACAAGGAAGACCTCGAGACCGGATCGCGCAGCGCGGTGCTGGGCGGCGTCACGGCCGTGTTCGAGATGCCGAACACCGATCCGCTGACGGTGACGGAAGCGGCCTTCACCGACAAGGTGAAGCGAGCCCATCACCGCATGCATTGCGATTTCGCCTTCTTCATCGGCGGTACCCGGGAGAATGTGCAGGACCTGCCGGAACTCGAACGCGCGCCGGGCTGCGCCGGCGTCAAGGTGTTCATCGGCTCCTCCACCGGCACGCTGCTGGTCGAGGACGACGAGAGCCTGAGCCGCATCTTCAAGGTGATCCGCCGCCGCGCCGCCTTCCACGCCGAGGACGAATATCGCCTCAATGACCGCAAATCGCTCAGGGTCGAGGGCGATCCGCGCTCGCATCCGGTCTGGCGCGACGAGGTCGCCGCGCTGATGGCAACGCAGCGGCTGGTCAAGCTCGCGCGCGATACGGGCAAGCGCATCCACGTGCTGCATATCTCGACCAAGCAGGAGATCGATTTCCTGCGTGACCACAAGGATGTCGCTTCCTGCGAGGCGACGCCGCACCACCTCACCATGGCCGCGCCGGAATGCTACGAGCGGCTCGGCACCCACGCGCAGATGAATCCGCCGGTGCGCTCGGCCGATCATCGCGAGCGGATCTGGTACGGCATCGAGCAGGGCATCATCGACGTGCTCGGCTCCGACCATGCCCCGCACACGCTGGAAGAGAAGGCGAAGACCTATCCGGCCTCGCCCTCGGGCATGACCGGCGTGCAGACGCTGGTGCCCTTGATGCTCGATCACGTCAACGCCGGCCGGCTATCGTTGGCGCGCTTCGTCGATCTCACCAGCGCAGGCCCGGCGAGGCTCTTCAACATCGCCTGCAAGGGCCGTATCGCGGCCGGCTATGACGCCGATTTCACGATTGTCGATCTCAAGCGAAGCGAGACCATCACCAACGACTGGATCGCCTCGCGCGCCGGCTGGACGCCCTATGACGGGATGCGCGTCATCGGCTGGCCGGTCGGCACGTTCATCCGCGGCAAGCGGGTGATGTGGCAGGGCGAAGTGGTGACGCCGTCGCTGGGCGAGCCGGTGCGGTTTCTGGAGACGTTGAGGGCGTAGCCGCTGTCGTCACCCGCCAACGGGGCGGCGCGTTGCGCCGACCCGTTGGCGGGTGATGACGGCCAATTACTGCCGCGCCAGCGCCAGCGAGAACTCACCGTTGCGCACGCGCGCCGGCAGCCCTTCGACGAACTTCGCCACCGCTTCCTCGCCATAGGTGCCGACCAGCTCAGCCAGCGCAGCGAACAGGCTCGCCTGCGCGAGGCAGTCGCCGTCGATGCCGTCATGGCGCGCTTCGGCCCAGGCCTCGTTCAGATAGGTGAGCGCGGCCTGCTTCTGCTCGTGGTCAGGCAGGGGATCGCGGGCAATCGAGAACGCTGGAATGCGCATGAAACTCACAGGCATGTCGGCGCGATTCACGGCGAATCACGTCATGCACAAAGCTGTAGCACGCAGATTGGGCACGCCTAGGCCACATCTTTAGGAAGGGTTAATGGCGGCGCCTAAGGTAAATCGATCGTCTATTCGCCGCGCTTTCTATTGGAGCATGATCTCTTCGGAAAACCGGTGCCCACTTTTCCGGATCATGCTCAGTTAGCATAGCGCGCGGTCAGGTCGCGCGAGATCTTCGAGCCCTCCTCGACGTAGCGGCGGATCGCCACGACGGCCGCCGGCGTGCAGGTGCGGTAGGTCTGCTGGAAACCGTTATACCCGCGGTTGAAGCCCGCGACCATGCGGGCGCGGCGGTCGCCGGAGGGGGTTTCGGCGTCGATCAGCGCCTGCATCTCGTTGCGCCATTTGGCGCCTTCGTTGCTGCCGCAGATGCCGCGCAGATAGTGCAGGGTGCCGAGGATTTCGGCGAGCCGCTGCAGGTCGCCGTCAAACGGAGCGGCGGCATCCTCCGCCCGGCCGGGCGAGAGATTGCACGCCGTGACGAAGACGAGGGCGGCCAGGAGATATTTCGACATGGCAGCGTCATATGCCCGTGGATTGTGCTGCAGGCAAGGCGCCGGAAGCCGCCCCATACGGCTTTAAATCAGCCGCCGGGCGGCCTGAAGCACCTCCTGCAGGCCGCCGGTGACCTTGAGATTGCCGATCGCCTCGGGCTCGAGCCATTTGAAATCGTCATGCTCGTCGTTCAGGTGGGGTTCCTGCGCCACCCATCGCGCCGCAAACGACATGATCAGATAATGCCCGCCACCGGTCGGCCCGGGCAGCACTTCGCGCCAGCCGGCCAGCGCCACAATCTCGATCTTGAGCCCGGTCTCCTCGTCGACCTCCCGGTGCAGCGCCGTATGCAGGGATTCGCCGAATTCGACCCGGCCGCCCGGCAGCGAATAGAAGCCCTTGCCGGGCGAGCGGGCGCGGCGAACCAGAAGCACCTTGCCGTCACGAAAAATCGCGCCGGAAACGGCAAGCTGGGGACGGGCAGGCTGGGCGGGGGAGGTCAAGAAGCGATCCAAACCGAGGAAAACCGGCGCCGATCATGCCCGATTGGTGACGAAAGGTCTAACCGGAGGGTTCGTCATGCCCGGGCTTGGCCCGGGCATCCACGCCTTCCTGCGCGGCTCCAGGACGTGGATGGCCGGGACAAGCCTGGCCATGAGGGCGAAAGTGCAATTTGCAACAGGCCCGGCTACTCGCTCGCCATAATGCGCTCGATGTCGGCCTCAGTGCCGCCATTGATGATGCCGCCGGCGAGGGCGACCAGCGGCTTGACCCAGATCGTGGCCTGCTCGGCCAGCTTGGCACGGGTCTTGTCCTGGCGGACCTTGCCCATCGCGGCGCTCACTGCGGTCAATATCGAGGTCATCGTGTTCGTGATGTTGTCGAATTCGGCGCGGGTCGTGGGATCGGCCGATTCGTAGGCTGCGATCGCGAGGTCGCGCGCCCTGAAGTTGGAGGCTGTAAAATGCTCGGCATAGGTCAGCGGGTGCCAGCTCATGAAATCCTCGGCACATTCCGGCATATCCGGAATCATCTCGAGCAGCATGATGGCTTCGTTGAAGTGATTGAGGTAATCGGTGGCAAGCCCGGTGCGCGGATTGATGTTGGCGGCGCGCAACGCTGCCGCCCGAGCCTCGTCCGGGCCCGCCGGTCGCGGTGTCGGGCGATCGGATTCCGCTGCTGGTGAGCCCATCGATGCCATCCCGCCCAGAGCATTTTCGGTTCTGATTGAATCAGAACCGAAGCTCTGGATTCTTGTTTCGACGCGTTTTCTTCACGCGAACCGGTGTCCACTTCGCTCGAAAACGCTCTAGTGTTTGACAGGGGCGGTTAAAAGGTCCTGAACGAGTACCTATTTTTCCCGGATTATGTGCGGACGCTTCGTCATCACCTCACCGCCGGAGGCAATCAGGCTGCTCTTTGGCTACCTTGAGCAGCCCAACTTCCCGCCGCGGCACAATATTGCGCCGACCCAACCCGTTCCCGTGGTGATCCTGGAGAACGGCGGCCGGCATTTCCGGCTGATGCGCTGGGGCCTGGTGCCCGCCTGGGTCAAGGACCCCCGTCAGGTCGGCCTGTTGTTCAACGCGCGTTCGGAGACGGTGCTGCAGAAGCCCGCCTTCAAGAACGCGATTCGGCGACGCCGCTCGCTGATCCC
The DNA here is from genome assembly GCF_029990105.1 of Bradyrhizobium sp. Arg237L. Taxonomy (NCBI): domain Bacteria; kingdom Pseudomonadati; phylum Pseudomonadota; class Alphaproteobacteria; order Hyphomicrobiales; family Nitrobacteraceae; genus Bradyrhizobium; species Bradyrhizobium sp. Arg237L. The sequence goes on from NZ_JAQMIL010000005.1 coordinate 58,720, forward strand.
GGCCGACGGCTATTATGAATGGCACGACGAGGGCGGTCGCAAGCGGCCCTATTTCATCTATCGCCGCGACCAGCAGCCGGTCGGCTTCGCCGCGCTGGCGGAGACCTGGATGGGCCCGAATGGCGAGGAGGTCGATACGGTCGCGATCATCACCGCGCCGGCTAGCGCCGATCTGGCGGGATTGCATCACCGCGTCCCCGTGACGATTTCGCCCGACGCCTTCGAGCGCTGGCTCGATTGCCGCAATGACGAGGTCTCGCTGGCGATGCCGCTCTTGAGGGGCCCGGCGGTCGGCGAATTCGTCTGGCACGAGGTTTCGACGCGGGTCAACCACGCCGCCAATGACGATGCGCAATTGCTGCTGCCGATCACGGACGAGGAGCGCGCCGCCGAGCCGCAAAAGCCGAAGCGGCCGGCACCACGCAAGGCGCCGCCGACGGTGGAAGACGACGGGCAGGGATCGTTGTTTTGATGTCGTAGGGTGGGCAAAGCGCAGCGTGCCCACCATCCCGAGCGGAGTGCTTAATGGTGGGCACGCCGGGCTTTGCCCACCCTACAACTTCACTTGAAAATATTCAGCGCCGCGTATTGCACGAGCATGATGGTCTTGGCATCGACGATGCGGCCGTCTGCGATCATCGCGAGCGCTTCATCGATCGACATTTCCAGCACCTCGATGTCCTCGCCCTCGTGTGCGAGGCCGCCGCCGTCGCCGATCCGCATCGAGGAATCATATTCGGCGACGAAGAAATGCAGTTTCTCCGTCACCGAGCCCGGGCTCATATAGGCCTCGAACACCTTGTGGACGTGATGAAGCCGGTAGCCGGTCTCCTCTTCCGCCTCGGCGCGGATGCGGTTCTCCGGAGTTTCATCGTCCAGCATGCCCGCGGCCGCCTCGATCATGAAATCATCGTGGCCGTTGAGGAAGGGCGGCAGGCGGAATTGCCGCACCAGCACCACGCTGCGCGCGGCGAGATTGTAGGGCAACAGCGTCGCGGCATTGCCGCGGTCGAACACCTCGCGGCTCAGCGTCTGCCAGGCGCCGTCGCTGCGGCGGTAGTCGAAGGTCACCGACTTCAGTACGTAGTGCTCATCGGAGAGCACGCGCTCGTCCTTGATGCGGACACGGTCGGAGATGCTCATGCCGGCGTGCGCCCGTCGATCCATCTGGAGAAGACCAGAAGCTGTTGCTCCTCATAGCCGATCGACTGGTAGAACGCGCCGACCTTGGCGTTTTCCCGCCGCACCAGCAATTGCAGTTTTGCAATCCCGGCTGCCCGCAGCCAATCCTCTGCTGCGCGCATGATCACCCGGCCGAAGCCTGCTCCCTGCCTGTCAGGATCGACCGCGACATAATAGACCCAGCCGCGATGGCCCTCATGGCCGACCATGGCGGATGCGACGATCACCCCATTGTCGCGGCCGACCAGGATGTCCGAATTCGGCCCGCGTCGCGCCAGCGCGATGTCGGCGACCGGATCGTTCCACGGCCGCGTCAGGCCGCAGCGTTGCCAGAGTGCGACGACATCAGTGACGTCGCTGTCGGACATCGGCGCGATGGCGAGCGCGGCGACAGGGGGTGGGGGGACGACGTTCACAACACTTTTCCGGGATTCATGATGCCGAGCGGATCGAGCATCGCCTTGATGCTGCGCATCAGTTCGATCGCGACCTTGTCCTTGACGTCGGGCAGTTCGTCGCGCTTGAGCACGCCGATGCCGTGCTCGGCCGAGATCGAGCCGCCCATCCGCAGCACGATGTCGAACACGACAGCGTTGACTTCATGCCAGCGGCTGAGGAAGTCCGCGCTGTCGGCGCCGATCGGCTGGCTGACATTGTAGTGGATGTTGCCGTCGCCGAGATGGCCGAACGGCACCGGCCGCGCGCCAGGGATCAGCTTGACCACCGCCGCATTGGCCTCCTCGATAAAGGCCGGGACCGCGGCGACCGGCACCGAGATATCGTGCTTGATCGAGCCTCCCTCCGGCTTCTGCGCCGCCGACATCTCGTCGCGCAATTTCCAGAACCCCTGGCGCTGGCTCAAATTCGCCGCGATCACGGCGTCGTCGACGATGCCGTCTTCCATGCCCTCGGCGAGGATGACTTCCAGCGTATCGCGCGCATCGTCGCGCGGCGAGGAAAGCTCCATCAGCACATACCAGGGGTGCTTGCTCGTAAGCGGATCGCGTATGTCGATGCCGTGCCGGATCGAGAAATCCACCGCGATGTCGGCGAGCAGCTCGAAGCTGGTGAGGCTGCCGGCGGCTTCGGTTTGCGAGATCGACAGCAACTTCAAGGCATCCGCCGGCGATTTCAGCCCGACAAAGGCGGTCTCGATTGCGCGCGGCTTCGGAAACAGCTTCAGGGTCACCGCGGTGATGATGCCAAGCGTGCCCTCCGCGCCAATGAAGAGATTGCGCAGGTCATAGCCGGTATTGTCCTTTTTCAGTTTCGACAGCGCGTTGAGCACGCGCCCGTTGGCAAGCACCACTTCGAGCCCCAGCGCCATCTCGCGCGCCACGCCATACGCCAATGCAGCGGTGCCGCCGGCATTGGTCGAGAGGTTGCCGCCGATGGTGCAGCTTCCCTCGGCGCCGAGCGAGAGCGGAAACAGCCGGTCGACGTCACTTGCGCGCTGCTGGGCCACCTGCAGCACCACGCCGGCTTCGCAGGTCATGGTGTTGGAGGCGGTATCGATCTCGCGGATCTTGTCCATCCGCTTTAGCGAAATCACGACCTCGCCATGATGCGGCGTCTGCCCGCCGACCAGGCCGGTATTGCCGCCCTGTGGCACCAGCGCGATGCGATGCGCCGACGCAAGCTTGCAGATCGCGGCGACTTCCGCGGTCGAGCCTGGGCGTAGCACCAGCGGCGAGCGTCCCTGGAACAGGTTGCGCTCCTCGACGAGGTAGGGCGCGATGTCGGCGGCGTCAGTCACCGCATATTTGTCGCCGACGATGGCGCGGAACTTGTCGATCAGTTCCGGCGGAAGTGGCGGCGCAGGCGGTTCTGCGATGTTCATCCCGGTCTCTTTCACTCCGGCCGCTCCTCATTCGCGGCCCACGGCTGCGCGGCGCAGCCGGTCGTTGATGGCTTCGCCCAGACCTTCACCCGGAATGGGCATCACCGCGATCGCACGTGCGGCCCAGGTGTCGAGCGCGCGGAGATAGCCGAACAGATTGGCGGCGGCCTCGGCAAGATCGCCGCCAGGGGACAGATTCATCACGGCGGCCGCCGAATCAACCCCCGATATGCTCAAGGGCCCAAACGCCAGAAGCGCCTCTCCGGGCTCGATCCTGTCAGCATTGAGTCGCACGCGCGTGCGCGGGGCGTAGTGGGAGGCAAGCATGCCCGGCGCGAGCGGCCTGCCGCCGTCGCCCGGCGCGAGCGGCTGGCCGTTGTCGCTTTCGGCGTCCGCCGGAAGTTGGTCGAGCCTGTGGCCGAGCACGCGCTCGATCTCCGCGCGCGGCAGCCCGCCCGGCCGCAACAGCGTCGCGCGCTCGAAGCAGCCGACGATGGTTGATTCGACCCCGACCTCGACCGGGCCGCCATCGATGATCAGGTCGATGCGCCCCGACAGGTCGCTTGCGACGTGCTCCGCCGTGGTCGGCGAGACATGGCCGGAGAGATTGGCGGAAGGCGCCACCACCGGCCGGCCGAGGGCGCGCAGGATGTCGCGGGCGATGGCGTGGGCGGGCACGCGCACCGCGACGGTATCGAGCCCCGCCGTGGCGAGCTCCGCCACCGGGCAACCTTCCGTTTTTGGCAGCACCAGCGTCAGCGGCCCCGGCCAGAATGCTTCCGCCAAAGCGGTCGCCACCGCATCGAATCGGGCAATCCGGCGCGCGGCGGCGAGATCGCCGACATGCGCGATCAGGGGATTGAAGGCCGGCCGCCCCTTGGCCTGGTAGAGGTGGGCGATCGCGGTCGCATTGGTGGCGTCGGCGCCGAGCCCGTAGACGGTCTCGGTCGGGAACGCCACCAGGCCGCCTCTCACGAGTACGCCGGCGGCAGCCGCGGTCGCGGCGGTTCCGGCCGGCAGGATCCGGGTTTTCAGGCTGGTTTCCACTGTGACTAGAATCCTCGAATGCGCTGCTTGCGGTCGCCCCAACCCGACGCTATAAGCCGCGTTCTCAGTCGGAGTGTGGCTCAGCCCGGTAGAGCACTGCGTTCGGGACGCAGGGGTCGCAGGTTCGAATCCTGCCACTCCGACCATGAAATTCCTATGCTTTTCGTCTTTTTTCACGACAGGCAGCCAAGTCAACCCCGGAAATAACCCCAGATACGACGTTCTGCTTTGGTTTCGACGTGATTGCCGTGGCTGCGTCGCGCAAGAAGTCCGGATGAAGATGGCCGTAGGTATCGAGTAGGACTTCGACGGACATCCCGAGGAACCCGGCCGCCTTCCACGGGGCCGCGCCCGGCCCCTTTGGCTGGCAGTGCCGCACGAACCGGAGCCAGATTCGACACGGTGCTCTCTCAAAACTTGTAAGAAGCGCGGATACCAGCATGGTCGGCCGGGAAATCCCTAATATCGTGCGTGACGAGAAGCATCGCGTTTACTCAACTCAGCTCAGTATGCGAACACCGGCCTGCACACTTCCGCTGTATCCTTCGAGATCTACAGCGACGTGCCAGTGGCCGGCGCTGGGCACTTGCAGGCGAAATGGAGACCGCGTCGCGCGCCCACCGAAGTAGCGATGCTGGCCACCTTGACGGTAGTTGGCAAAATTTGAGCTATCCATAATGAGGGATCGCGACACTACGATCCAGTAATCGAGGAAGAGGCAAATTGGCTGGGGCCCAGCATTGCTGGTTTCCGAGGAGGCGGCGAAGCACATTGCTCGTATGAGTTTGCCTGTCGCTAAAGCCTCCGAGGTTTACGGGGTCAGCGAGGACTTGATGCGTATGAGGCTTAATGTGACGGGAGCATTGATCAGAGCTGCCAGACGTGCGACCGGCTGATTGCGAAATTACCCGCCGACCTTCAATTTAAGCTCCCCATGATCGACGCGCACCGCATATTTCGCAACGGCCAATGTTTCCGCCGTTTCCGCCGGGCGCGGCTCCAGCCGGCCTTAGATGATACCCGGTCAGACAACGACCATCCTTAATCTCATGGGCGCTGCTTTCCTAACCCGCGCATCCTGGCCGGATCTCCCGGACGAGTTTGCCCGCGCCGCTGTTACTCTGCATGCGATCTTCTATCGATCGACTGCAACCACACCGTTATGGGCGACAGGATAAGGAACGCGATCGTTGATTTTCCTGCATTTTCGTCCGAGATTACTCGTGTTCATTGCATTCTGTTCAGATCGTTTCTGGTGCGAAACTGGTGCGGTAGACGTTGAACGTCTGGAGGACCATGGATTTACGCATGAAGACGAATGCGAACGTCGAGCTCGACGCCGGCAGTAAGACATTTGCCTCGGGCCTCCTGCCGGATTTGATCGCTGCGCTACGCCGCAGCCGTAAGGGCGATCTCGTCGCCGTGATCAGCAGCGATCCGAACATCGGCTCCGATCTCGAGGCATGGTGTCGCTTCACCCGCAACAGTTTGGTCGACACTGCGGTCGAAGACGGTCGCACGCGATGGGTGCTTCGGTACGGAGAGGCCCCCGCGAATGTAGGAGAAGATCGGCCTGTCGGCTCTCGACTATGGCTTTACACCAACTTCGATTGCAACCTCAGCTGCGACTATTGCTGCGTGCGCTCGTCACCCAAGGCTCCGCGGCGCGCGCTAGGCGTCCAGCGGGTGCGCAGGATCGCGATCGAGGCCAGGGAACTCGGCGTGAGCGAGATTTTTGTCACCGGCGGTGAGCCGTTCATGCTGCCGGATATTGGCGAGATCCTCACCGCATGTGCTGCGGCGGCGCCTACTACGGTCCTCACCAACGGCATGCTGTTTGCCGGAAGTCGGCTCGAAACGCTGCGCGCGTTGCCGCGCGAGCGCGTAACCTTGCAGATTAGCCTCGACAGCCCCACGCCGGAGCGCCACGAGAGCCATCGTGGAAATGGGACATGGGCGCGCGCGTGGCAGGGAATCGAGCGCGCCCGGGCTGAAGGATTCCGCGTGCGATTGGCGGCGACGCTGTCGACGGATGCGGAGGCCGAGGAGTTCCGCAGCTTCCTTGACGCCCATCACGTTAGCGAGGAGAACCGGGTGATCAGGCGGATTGCCCTGCGAGGTTCCGCCACGCAGGGCATCGCCTTGGCAAGGGCAGACTTGGTTCCCGAGGTGACGATTACGGCGGAAGGCGTCTTTTGGCATCCGGTCGGAGCCGAGGACAACGACCTGCTGGTCAGCCGCGAAATCTTTCCACTCGCTGAATCGTTCGCGGCTGTACGCCGTGCCTTCGATCTCGAATCTGAGCATCAGCGCCGGTTGGCAACGATCTTCAATTGCGCCTGAAGGCGCAGACTGCGCTTAGAGCTGTATCGGGTTTTGGGTCGGCCGCTAGGTCAAAGGCCGCGTTAAGAAGCCTTGTTGCGCGGAGGCTTCCCGCAACTCACCGTATGCTTCAAGCTGCGGCGCTATCCATTCGCGCAACCCTTCCGCTTCGAGCACAGGACGATGGGCCGGGTTGTCGAAGTTCATCCCGAACAGAGCTTTGGCAAACTGCTGCTCCAAGGCGGGGTCCAGATCCGACCGCGCCGTGAACATGCAGTGATTGTAGGGCGGCGAGGTCCAGATCTCGGTCAGCGCGCCTTCCGGTACGAGACGCTCGTTGCGCACAGCGTTCCAGAATGGGCTGCCAATTGCGCCGGCATCGGCGCGGCCGTCGAGGACCGCACGAACGACCTCGGACTCGCTCGTACCCGTGTCTCCGTGTTTCCCGACGTCGCTATTGAAGCGCAGGGTTCGGTAGTCTTTCACCTCAACCAGTCCCTCGCGCTGCAGAAAGTAAACCGGGAGGATTGCCGCGTGACCGCTGTCGCGGCTACCGAGCGCCAGGGTGCGGCTCTTGAGATCAGCGAGGGTAGCGACGGCCCCACCGGTGACCGCGACAATCTTGGTCATCCAGCCCACATCCGTATCGCGCATCGCGATCGGTCGGCAACGATGCTCGCTCCAGGCGTCGGCCTGGATATAGGCGAGGTTCGTATTCCATCCGATGTCGATGCGCGGCAGCCGATCGCCGGGTGAGGCCAGGAGGGCAGCGACCTGCGCCTCGTAGCTCTGAAACAGCACCACCTCGACGGGGAGACCCGCTTCCTCGACAAAGTACCGCCGCATGCCCTCCCAGATACCAACCACCTTTGGATCATAAGCGACGGCTCCTACCCAGATCGTCTGGTTCATGATTGCATCTCGCTTCTCGGGCTCAATATTCAAAAGCGATCGATCGCGATCCGGGCGCTGCCAAGCGGCGCAGCGCTCTCGCGCTCAGAACAGCGGCATTCCCAAAACGGCTTTGCCGATGAACTCGCGCAGAACATCGCCGGTCGGCGCCATGACAGCGCCCGCATGGGCGTCGCGGAACAATCGCTCGATGGCCAGATGCTTGGAAAATGCAGCACCTCCGCACACCCGCATCGCCGTTGAGGTAACGGCGATGGCAACATCACCTGCAGCGGCCTTGCTCTCGAGCACGCGCAGCATGGTGGCGTCTCGGGGGCGCTCAAGATGATCGACGAGATCGTCGACGCGCGCCGCAAGCCCATCGGTGTCAACCTGCATCGTCGCAAGCTGTGCGCGAAGGGTCGGCAGGCTTTCGCCGAGGGTCTGGCCCAAGTGCTCGAAGCGAGCGCCATTGAGATGCGCCGCGGTCCCCGCCACCGCGGCCCGGCAAAGACCAAGCGCGACCGCCGACGCTCCAAGGTTGAATAGCGGAAGCACGACCTCCAGCATCGCCTTGAACCCTGCGCCATCGTCGGTCAGCTGGAAACCAGCTGCGACCTCGCAATCGTCAAGGGTCATCGGCGCGGAAGCGTTGGCGCGCAACCCAAGACCATCCCACGGGCCGGCGACCGACAGTCCGGGTGTGCTACTGGCGACAAGATAAAGGGTTGAATCCGTTGGACTCATGCCTTCAGGGGCGAGCGCCGAAACAACGTAGCTTTGCGCATGGCCGGCGCTGGTCACCCATGATTTCTTGGCCGTGAGGCGCGCGTTGTCAGCGTTTCGCTTCGCTCGCGAGACGGGTGCCCAGAAGTGGCTGCGTGATCCAGCTTCGCTGAATGCCAGGGTGGTCAGGTGTTTTCCGGCCGAAATGTCTTTGAGCGTCTGAGCGACCGTGGCACCCGGACGGGCCGCCGCAATCATTGCGGTAGCGCTCATGTGCATCAAGTAAACCATCGCGACGGACGCGTCCGCCTCTGCAAGCGTCGCGATGACGGCAGCCAGGGTCCGGGGTCCCAGGGCCGAGCCGCCTATCTCAGTGGGCAGCATGACTCCCAGCAATCCGGCCGGACCAAGCGCCGCGATTGCCTCGGACGAAAATCGAGCTTCCTTGTCGTTTTGCCTGGCTGCCGGGGCGAGAATGCGATCGGCGATTTCTTTGGCATTCGAAACTGCGGTCTCGTGATTCATGACGATCCTCGACAGCTAGTGATTGGCTACCAAGTTCGAAAATATCGATCCGATACCTTTTGCGACCGATGCTACGCGACCCGCGCCATCGGATCAACATAGCTTCGGGTTCGGCAGGCCGTTGCCTACCAACAGCCAGTACAGAGCGTCGTCATTACGTCTTCAAAGCCGTCTTGTTACATCACCTGAAATCTATTTTTTTGTGACGTCGGCGAGACCTTGGCGGCGCTTGCCCGCTGCCGGGGAGAACGCTACCAATAACCGGCAACAGCGTGACAAGGTTTGTCTGGTGATGGCGATCAATGATGGCGGGGTTCCGCCCATCCTCGCGCAAAAACACTACGCGCAGCCGTCCGCATTCACGCCGGAAAATCTGCTGCGCGAAGCGCGCAGGCAAAAGCGGATTACGGACTCCTGCATTCCCGACGTCTGCGTGCTCGATCCTGATGGCGACATCGTGCGTAGCCTGCTCGCTCGTGGCGAAGCCCGGCTCGAACCGGCATGGGCCTGCTACCACACCCAGCTCTACACTTTTAGCCGCGGCGGGATTTGTTTTGGGATTGTCGGCTGCGCCGTCGGCGCCTCGTTCGCGGTGCTGATTGCGGAGGAAATGTTCGCATCGGGCTGCAAACTCCTGATCAGCGTCACCTCCTCTGGACAGATCGTGCCGGTACGGCCGCCGCCTTATTTCATCACCATCGAACGCGCGCTGCGCGACGAAGGTACCAGCTATCACTACATGGCGGCGTCCGACTATTCGCATGCTGATGCCGGATTGATCTCGGCGCTCAATGGCGCCTTCGACGAATTTTCCGTGCCGGTGCTCACCGGGGCGACCTGGACGACTGACGCACCGTTCCGGGAAACCCAGCCGGCGATCGACGGAATGCGCGAACGGAACCTGATGGCAGTCGAAATGGAAGCCGCTGCGCTTTACGCGTTCGCGCAAGTTCGACAAAGGTCCGTCGTCTGTTTTGCCCATGTGACAAATCAAATGGGACGTGTCGACGGCGATTTTGAAAAGGGCGAAGCGGACGGCAGCCATGACGCGCTTCAATTGATCGCGATCGCCGCCGCTCGCCTGCAGTCATGGCTGCGATGAGCAGCGCGGCGCTCGGGATCATTTGCAAGGCGCCGCAGCCTGGCCGCTCAAAGACGCGGCTTGCGACGGCCATTGGCGAGGTTGCAGCGTCAGAGTTATCCGCCTGCTTCGTGCGCGATGTCGCGGCAGCAATCGAGGCGGTACCCGAGGTGCTCGGCAGGCGCGGCTACGGCGTCTATGCCCCAGCGGGCGCCGAAGACATCATGCAGCAGCTGCTTCCGGCAGGGTTCGGACTGTTGCTGCAGGCTGGCGACGATCTAGGGCACGTATTGCTTGGCGCTACGCGCGCTCTCCTGCTTGCCGGACATGACTGCGTCGTGCTCGTCAATGGTGATAGCCCGACCCTGCCGCCGCGTTTGCTGACTCAGGCTGTTGAAACGCTGCGCCAACCCGGAGACCGGATGGTGCTTGGGCCAGCAAGCGACGGTGGCTACTATCTCATCGGCTTGAAGCATCCGCACAAGCACTTGTTTACGCAGATCGCATGGGGAACAGAGACGGTCGCTCGCAGTACATGCGAGCGCGCTGCCGAAATCGGGCTTGCCACGACGTTGCTTCCGGAATGGTACGACGTCGACGACATTGAAGCGTTGCGTTGGCTGCAGGACGAACTGGCCGGCCATTCGAGCCGGTTTCGTGGTGGCGGCTTTGCCGCGGCGAGCCGGGCCTTTATGAAGGCGGCGCCGCAGATAAGCCCGTGACGGCAATGCCAGGAGCTATCGCGGTCCAACTCGGTCGGCTGATGCGCTCCGCCAACAACTTGCCGCCGCTTCACCTGTTGGCCGGGATCGGCACCCTCCTGGGCGTTTTGACCCTGGTGACGCCCTTTGCCTTCCAGAGCTACGGCGACAATGCCTTCATCGCTCTCACCATCGCCGCAGGTCTGCTGACGATCGTAGCGACATGCCTGGTCGAGCGCGCGCCACCTGATCGAGCGCTATGGCTTATCTTTGGGCTTGGGATTGCGCTGAGAGTCTATGCGCTGCTGTTCGATCCGCTTCTGTCCGGTGACATTTATCGCTATGTCTGGGATGGCAAGGTGCAGGCTGCGGGCATCAATCCTTATCGCTATATGCCAGCCGATGAGGCGCTGGCGTTTCTGCGCGACGGGAAGATCTTTCCTCACATCAACCGGGCTGATACGGCCGTATCCATCTATCCGCCCGTGGCGCAGTTCTTCTTCCTCATTGTTACCCGGTTCGGTGAAAGCGTGATTGTGATGCGCCTCGCGCTGCTGGGGTGCGAGGCAATCATCGTTACAATGATCATGCTCCTGCTGCGGCGTATGAATCGCCCGCTGACGCGCGTGGTCGCCTATCTCTGGCACCCGCTGCCCTTGTGGGAGATCGCCAACAGCGGCCATGTCGACGCGCTGATGGTTGCACTGATGCTGCTGGGCCTGTGGATTGCCCTGACTGGTCACGCTCTCCGCGGAGCCGTGTTGATCGCGTTTTCGATGCTGGTGAAACCATATGTCGCGCCCGTGCTGGCCGGGATCTGGCGACCGTGGAATCTCAAAATGCCGCTCGTCGTGATCGCTACCGTCGCGCTTTGTTATCTTCCCTATCTGTCGGTCGGCTGGGGAGTTCTCGGATTCCTGACCAAAGGCTATCTGACGGAAGAGGGCATCAGTGCCGGCAACGATCTCTGGCTGTTGTCGCTTTGGCGCCTGGTGTTTGGTGAGCATCAAGGTGACGTTGTCGCCTACGTCGTCCTGGCCGCGCTGGTTCTGGTATTCAAGGGGCTCTCCGTGGCCCGCAGCTCTGATCGCACGGTCGCCTCGCGTCTCGCCGACATCAACATGCTGTTACTCATCACCCTCCTGTTGTTGTCGCCTAACTATCCCTGGTATTTTCTCATCGTCGCGCCGTTCGCCGCCCTGTGCGGCTCCGCGCCAACATGGGTCGTGTCGATTGGCGCGCTGTTATTGTCCGAGCAGCTCGACTGGGATTTCTACATTCCAAGAATGGTGACCAAGTCGATTCTGTTCGGAGGTCTCTTGCTGGCTTTGGCTGTTACCGCCTTAAGGACGCGCATGCAGCGGATAGCAGAGGAAGGGGAATCACGATGAGCCTCTCCGGCGAAGGCACGGGGACAGGTACGCGAGCGCCGTTCGACCCGCGCCGCTATCACGAGTCGATCACGGCGGAGCGTACCGATATTGCCCAGCGTCCGCCGGTCTGCCTTTATCTGGAAGTGACCAATCGATGCAATCTGCTGTGCACCACGTGCCCGCGCACCTACGAGGAACTCGAGCCGCCGGCCGACATGAACTGGGATCTGTTCACGTCGATTGTCGATCAGGTACCCACTCTCGCGCGCGCTGTTCTGCACGGCGTCGGCGAGCCGATGCTGGTCCCGAACCTGCCCCGGATGGTCAGATACCTGAAGGACCGCGGCATTTACGTCCTGTTCAACACCAATGGAACGGTCCTCAGTGAGCGCAATGGCCGTGCGCTGATCGACGCCGAGCTTGATGAGCTGCGTGTATCGCTCGACGCGTCAAACCGCGAGAGCTTCAAGGCGATCCGTGGCAGGGATTATTTCGGCCGCATCATCCGCAACGTGCGCGCGTTTCGCGAGCTGCAGGAAAGAGAGGGGCACACCAGACCGCAGGTTTCCCTGTGGCTCACAGGCCTGAAGGAGACTGTTGAGGAACTCCCGGCATTTGTGAAAGTTGCAGCCGAGATCGGTGTCAAGGAAGTCTATCTGCAACGGCTTGTGTTCTTCACGGAAGCGGCCATCGGCAAGGCGCGTCCTGATCAGGCCCTGTTCGAGCGCCTGACCCAGGAGGAAGCAGTCTATCTGAAGCAGGCCGAGGAGCTGGCGCGTTCCCTCGGCATAACCTTCAACGCATCGGGCGCGGCGAGCGAGCCGGGGCTAAGTTTGAAGGGCAGCGGCAACGGTTCGCCTTGGTCGCCGTGCCGGCGGCCGTGGTCGTTGATGTATTTCACGGCCAACGGCCGGGCCTTGCCCTGCTGCATCGCGCCGTTTTCGCAGCATGGCTACGACAACTATACGCTCGGCCATGTGAGGCGGCAGTCCCTCCGGGAGATCTGGAACGGGCCTGCGTATCGCGACTTTCGTACGGCGCTCCTTTCAGACAAGCCGCCGAAAAGCTGTGCCAATTGCGGCCTGCGCTGGAGCCTGTGAACGAGGTGACCAATGAGATCGGCGCACGGCGTCGCCCGGTCGTCTCGGCGGTCATTCCGTGCCTCGACGAGGAAACGGCGATTGGCCAGGTCGTGACCGCGGTGCTGGCGCAGAATGTAAGCGAGGTTGTCGTTGTCGACGGCGGCTCACAGGACCGTACGACTGAACGAGCGGAAGCCGCGGGAGCTCGCGTGATTGTCGAGCCACGGCCCGGCTACGGCCGCGCGATCCAGGCGGGCATCGCCGAAGCGCGCGAAGATGCCGACGTTGTGGTCTTCCTCGATGGCGATGGCAGCGATCCTGCTGAATTCATTCCCGATCTGGTATCGCCGATTGTCGCCGGGCAAGCCGTCTTCGTTCTCGGCTCGCGCGTTCGCGGTTCGCGCGAGCCTGGGAGCCTGGCCCCACAGCAACTCTTCGCGGCCTATGTCGGCAGGATACTCCTGCGCCTCGTCTATGGCGCGAGCTTTACCGACCTGTCGCCGTTTCGCGCCATCCGTCGGGACGAACTCATGCATCTCGGCATGAAGGAAGAGACATATGGCTGGAACCTGGAAATGCTGATGCGCGTCGCGGCCGCCCGCCTGCCGGCAGTGGAGATTGCCGTCGGGCAGCGGCGCCGGATCGGCGGCGTATCGAAGGTCTCCGGCAATCTCATCGCCGGCATTAAGGCGGCTTGGTCCATTTCGACGACGTTTGTTCGCCTCGCGCTCGAGCTGCGAACGCCTCGTGAACGATGATTGCTGGGAGCGGTTGTCAGCGCGTGCCAGCGCGATCTTCGCAGGCAATGATATCCCGCGGAGATTTTCGACCCACCGGCTCCGGTGGCGAAAACACCGCCAGGTATCCGCCATCGCCTGCGAGCTGATATCTTGCGATCTCGCGATAGCCGACGGCGGAAAGTTCGCAGCGCAGGAGTTCGATCGGCGTGCCGTGTTCCGATGTCGGAAGCTCGAGGTCGACAATGCCGACCCGCGCACCTGGCTTCAGGGCGGGCGCGAGATTGTAGAGGAAGGCATAGGGCTGGCTTATCTCGTGATACATGTGCACGAGGATGGCGGCATCCAGTGAGGAAGCGGGCAGGCGAGGGTCGTGTGCTTCGCCCAGCGCGAATATGACGTTTGTCAGCTTCAAGCGTTGCGTTCGCTTGGCGAGTGCGATGAGGTAATCCCGCCTCACGTCCTGGGCGATCACCGAGCCGACGCGGCGCGACAGCCGGACCGTGTGGTAGCCGCTGCCTGCACCAATGTCGCCGACGGTCATGCCTGGCTTCAGTTCTAGAAGACGGGCGATCTCGCCGGCCTCATCCCTGGCGTCGCGGCGCTCCTCGGAGGCGCGGCTCGGGCCGACGATCTGCGCAACCGGGCGCTGCGGAGAGGGGAATTCCTTTGCCGGGACTCCCGGCGGCGCCAGATAACTAATGTCAGCAGCGTGTGCGCAAGTTGCGCCCAGCGCCACAACTAGCGTCGCTGCGCGGGTCAATGCCATCATCTGCTCGTCTCTCACACAAAACGGTGAAGGCTAGCTCACGATGTTGAAGAACCAGCCGAGAAGTCCCTTCCTGTCGCGCACGGCGGGCACGTTGCGGCGCAGCCACGCATCGAAGCCGAGACTACGGCCGGCGCCCTCGAGCACAAACAGGAACATCAGCAAGGCCAGGAACATGTACGTCCACGGCCACTCGGCCGGATTGCCATAGAGACCGAGCCACAGTTGCAGCACATAGGCGATGGCCAGCACGCCAACCAACCGCACGGCAAGCCCAAGCATCATCGATGCGGCGAACACCAGCTCGGCAAGAAAGACAATTGGTCCGAAGATCGTCATGTTGGGCAACACGACATCCTTCATGAACGTGCGGTGAAACTCGAAGGCCGCGTGGGTCGTTTCCTGTTCGGTCCAGTATTGCAGGCCGTCGGACACGGGCAGCGGCAGTTTCCACAACATCCCCTGGAACCACATGCAGCCGATCAGGACTCGGACCAGCCAGATTCCCAAGTGTCGGCCGGTGCGTTGCTCCGAATCCTCTCGCCAATTCTGGAAGGCCACTGCAATGCCGGCGAGCAGCAGGACCCAGAACAGCGCCAGGACTAAGTAGCGCCAGTTTCCCAGACGGAGATAATCACCCGTATTCGCGGTCAGGAATTGCCACGCATTGGTGAAGGGATTGTTGGACATAAGCGGGTGCTCCAGAGATTTGGATAGCTACTCTGCGTAAGGCGCGCCACCGCGCGAACGATCGAGAGGTGCGCCTACCTGGGCTACTACGCAGCAGAACATGCAATCATTACGCTGCATTGAACGCTTCGACAGCGCGCCAACCCGCTGTTGCGAACGACCGGATCGAGAACCGGGACGACTGATCTGTGAAACACACAATCAGTGGCTCGAACGAAGCTCTCCGATGTTCATTGCGCGCTGATCCAGTTTTCTGATCCCGTCAGCTTAACCGACACATCCGAAAACGAAAGCTGCAATGGCTTTCCGTCGGACGTCCCGCGGTGATCTGTTGAGATCAGGAGTGGGCCGGCCTTCTTGTAGCCCGCCCACGTCGCGATCACCAGTTTGGGCGGCTTGTTTCCGCCGCGGTGGTAGGCGATCTCCTTTATCTGCTTGTCCGGGCCAACGTACAGATCCCAGGTGTCGCCGCGGTCGTAGCCACCCTCCGAAGGATATTTCACCACGAGCCGTTCAGCGGAAGCGTCACCCAGCGGCAGTTTCTGCGTGCCCTCATCGGTCACGGTGGGGCCGTCCCATACGACGTGGAAAGGGAGGATCAACCAATATTGATCATTCATGAATGCCGGATCGATTTCGTTCTTTACGGCGTCGCTTTGGCCGCTGAGTTGCGAGCGCTGATAGGTAACCTTGACCGGGTTGCCTTCCTTGTCTTTCCCCTCGTAGGAGACCGTGTCGGTCTTCGGGCTCCACTCCCATCTGCGAGTCAGTTTGACACCGGGCAATTCGGCGTTCCAGGTGTAGCGGATTGCCTCGATTTGCCCAAACGAATCAACGCCGTAGGTCTTTGCCATTTGTTCGGCAATCGGTGGGAGCTGTTGCGCCCGGGAAGTCGCAGGGAGGATCAACAGCATGCTGAAGGCAAAAAGGCGGATCACATCGAGTCGGCTCATTTCTCTGCAGGCCTGAGTACTGCTCATGTTGAGCTCCTTAGGTTTGGGTGCAGTTGCGTTGAACGAGCTGAGGCCGCCCAGAATACCGGAAATTGTGGGTTATGTACTGTTAGATGTCGTAGCTCTGCCAGCTGCGGCCGCAATTGCAGCCTTTCGATTCTCGCACGACTTCGAGCGCTGCATGGCGAAGCTGCCAAGGCCATCCTTAATGGCGGCTCGAAGCCGGGAAGGTCGTGCCTGCGAGGTTAATCCTCAAAACTCGGTGGCACGAGCTCTGCAGCGCGATGACAGGCGATGTAGTGATTTGTTCCGATTGATTCAGGCAGCGGCAAGCTCTTGCGGCATTGGTCGATGGCCGATGGACAGCGCTGCGCAAACCGGCAGCCTGGCGGCGGGTCGACCGGGCTCGGCGGATCTCCCTTGACCAGGTAGTGCTGCTTCAGCGTGTCCCGGGTCGGGCCGGGCGGGGCGGCGGCGGCAATGAGCGACCATGTGTAGGGGTGACGCGGCTCGGCAAAGATGGTTGCGGCAGGCGCTTGTTCGACGATCTTGCCGAGATACATCACCGCGATCTCATCGCAGAATTGCTGGATCACGCCGAGATCGTGCGAAATGAAGATATAGGTCAGCTGTCGCTCGCGCTGCAGTCGCTTCAGCAAGTTTAGAATCTGGGCCTGGATGGCGACGTCGAGGGCGGAGACGGCTTCATCGCAGACGATCAGGTCGGGTTCTGGTGCCAGCGCCCGGGCAATGCAAAGCCGCTGGCGCTGGCCGCCGGAGAATTGGTGAGGAAAGAGATTGGCCGCGTCCGACGGAAGTCCGACCTCGCCAAGCAGCCGGCGCACCCGGTCGTCGCGTTCGCCGGCGGTGCCGATGCCCAACAGATCGAGCGGCTCGCGGATTTGATCGCCGGCGCGTCGTCTCGGATTGAGCGCGGAGAACGGATCCTGGAACACGATCTGCAAATGCTTGCGCACCTTGCGCAGGCCGTTGCCCGTCAAGTCCAGGATATTTCGGTCACCGAATACGATCTGGCCGGAGGTCGCGGGAACGAGCCTCATGATCGCTTGCGCCGTCGTGGACTTTCCGGAGCCGCTCTCGCCGACAATGCCGAAGCTGGTGCCGCGCCTGACGCGGAAGCTGACGCCGTCGACGGCATGCACGAAGGAGGGGGCTTGCAGGGGCCGCTTCCTGCCGGCCTCGAAGTGAACGACGAGATCGTTCACATTGAGGACAAACTCCGACGAAGCGGGTGGCGCGGCAGCCTGGAGCGCAGTCATGCGGCCAGCTCCGATTTTCGCCAGCAGGACACCGCATGGTCGTCTGCGATCGGCTCCAGTGCGGGCTGGAGACGCGACCTGCAAAGCTCGCTCGCGTCCCGGCATCTTGCCAAGAAGGCGCAGTCCGGCCCGCGCGCGCCCAGCGGCGGCACCATCCCTGGAATTTCGGCGAGGTCCGACCATGCCTGCGGCGATCGCCATCCCAGTTTGAGGTGCGGCACGCAGCCTAATAGACCCCTGGTGTAGGGATGGCATGGATGGCGTACCACACTGTCGGCGTCGCCGGATTCGATGCAGCGCCCCGCATAGAGCACCGAGACCTTGTCGGCGAGTTCTGCAACCGCACCGAGATCGTGGGTGATGAGGACAATCGCCGTCTTGGTTTCCTGCTGCAGATCGGCCAGCAAGTTGAAGATTTGCGCCTGCACCGTGACGTCCAGCGCCGTGGTGGGCTCATCGGCGATCAGCAGCTTCGGCCGGCCGGCGAGTGCCATCGCGATCATCACGCGCTGGCGCATGCCGCCTGAGAGCTGGTGCGGATAGGCCTTCAACCGCTGCTCGGGAGCAGGAATCTGCACGGCGCGGAGCAGGGCGACTGCCTGTTCTTCGGCTTCGGCCGAGCCTGCTCGGCGGTGCCAGCGCAATACTTCGGCGATCTGATCGCCGACCGTGAACAGCGGATTGAGCGCGGTCATCGGCTCCTGGAAAATCATCGAGATGCCGTTGCCGCGCAGGCTGCGCATCCGCTTGGGCGATGCCGACAGGATGTCCTCGTCCTCCAGCAAAATCCGGCCGCCGGTGACAACGAAATCCTCCGGCAGCAGCCGCATGATGGCCAGTGCCGTCATGCTCTTGCCGCAGCCGGATTCGCCAACGAGCGCCATTGTCCGCCCGGCCTCGACCGAGAACGAGAGGTTTTCGAGCACCGGCACCACTTCACCCGTGCTGCCGCGCATGCCGACGCTGAGATTTTCCACCTTCAGCAGCGCGCTCATCACATCCTCCGGCGCAGGCGTGGGTTGATGGCGTCGTTCACGCCGTCGCCGACCAGGCTGATCGACAGCACCGCTAGGAAAATCGCGGTGCCGGGAAAGATCACCGCCCACCAGGCGTCGAGCACATAGTTGCGGTTCTGGCCGAGCATCAACCCCCAGCTCATGGTGTTGGGATCGCCAAGGCCCAGAAAGCTCAGGCCTCCCTCGAACAGGATGGCGACGCCGATGGCGAGGGTCGCCGAGACGATGATGGGAGGCAGGGCATTCGGCAGCAGCACACGCAGCATCAGATATGCATCGCCCGCGCCGGCCGCGCGCGAGGCCTTGACGAAATCCAGGTTGCGCAACCGCATAAACTCGGCGCGGGTGAGGCGAGCCGCCGAGGTCCAACTGACCGCGCCGATGGCGAGCGTAATGGTCGTGAGCTTCTGGCCGAACAGAGTGACGAGCACCATCGCAAACAAGAGTGGCGGCAGGATCTGGAAGAACTCGGTGATCTTCACCAGCGCGGTATCGATCGCGCCGCCGAAAAAGCCTGCCAATGCGCCCACCGTCAGACCAATTGCGATCGTGATCAACGCGGCCACCGCGCCGACGGCAAGGCTTGCGCGTCCGCCGTAGATTAAGCCGGCCAGCACGTCCCGACCGAGATAGTCGGTGCCGAGCCATGCGTCGGCGGACGGCGGCGTGAAAGGACCGCCGACGAGATCGAGCGGGTCAACCGGATAGAGCATCGGGCCGACCGCCGTCCCCAGCACGATCAGCATGAGGAGGCACGCGCCGCACACGCCCGAGGGGCTGCGTAGGAACTGCCGGAACGCCACGCGTCCGGGCGATGCCGCGCGTCGTGCCGGCTGGCCGGAGGATTCGACAGTGAGAGGCGTCGACGTCTCAAGCGTCGTCATGATTGTCCCGTTCGAATGCGCGGATCGATGAGGCGGTAGACGAGGTCAGTGATAATGTTGGCGACCATTACCATCACCGCCGAGAAGAAAAGCACCGCCATCAGTGTTGGATAGTCGCGCCGCAGGATGGAATCGAACACCAGGCGCCCCATGCCCGGCCAGCTGAACACAGTTTCCACCAGGACTGCGCCCGCGAATAGATTGCCGAACTGGTGTCCGACGACGGTCACGATTGGAATGAGCGTGTTCCGCAACGCGTGCTTTCCGACCACAATCCATTCGGGCAGGCCCTTGGCGCGTGCGGTGCGGACATAGTCCGCGGACAGAGCGTCGATCATGTTGACCCGCGCGAGCCGGCTGTACTGCGCAATGAACACCAGCGCAAGCGTCAGCGACGGTAATACCAGATGGCGCATGACGTCGATGGCATGAGCAAGTCCGTGCCGGGGATGCACGACGTCGTTCATGCCCGCGACGGGAAGCACCGGCCAGATCGATCCGAACAGCAGTAGCAGCATCAAGCCGGTCCAGAAGATCGGCGCGGCATAGCCGGCCAGCGAGAACAGCGTGACGGCATGACTGACGATGCCGTTCGGGCGGCGAGCGCTGATCACGCCGAGCAGGGTGCCGATGAGGACCGCCAGGACCAGCGCACAGAGCGCGAGATAGAGCGTCGCCGGCAGCCGTTGCGCGATCAGCTCCAGCACCGGCTGGTTGAAGTAGTAGGAGTAGCCGAAATCGCCGGTCGCCACCTTACCGAGATAGGTGGCGAGCTGCTCCGGCAGGCTATGGTCGAGGCCGTATTTGGCGCGCAGCGCGGCCACGACTTCGGCCGATGCGCCACCCATCTCTCCCGCGATGACCTGCACCGGGTCACCCGGGGCCAGATGGATCAGGCAGAAGTTGAGCACCAGCACCGCAAGCAGCAGCGCCAGGGCGTTCACGATCTGCCGGAGGAAATGCGTGACGAAGGCCATGAGCTCGGTCTTATCGCAAGGATCTTAGGTCACAGGTTTCAGGTCTTGGGCGGCGTTTCCCAATGCACCTCGTCCAGCGGAGACATCATCCCCCAGATCGAGGTCGGCAGCCCGCCCAAGCCCTTGCTGAACGCATTGTAATAGGGCGTGGCGTTGATGAAGTAGATCGGTACGTCCTTCACCACGATCTTCTGGAATTCCGAGTAGAGCGCTTTCCGCTTTTCCGTAGAGGTTTCCACGGCGGCCGCCTGCAGCAATTCATCGACCTTCGGGTTGCTGTATCGCTGCGTGTTGGACCAGATGATGCCCTTGCGGATGTTCGAGCTCAGATAGGTCCTGTTGACGCCGATCACGGGGTCGCCCCAGTTGAACACGGTGTCCATGGTCAGGTCGAAGTCGTAGTTCGACACGCGCTGGGCCCAGGTCGGGAAATCCGGCGCCGCCCTGACCTCCAGGTTGATGCCGACACGCTTCAGCTGCGAACGAAGATATTCGGCGACATTGCGCTGCTGCTCGTCCGCGCCCGGAATATAGTCGATCGTGAGCCCGAAGCGCGAGCCGTCGGCGCCCTTCGGATATCCGGCCGCGTCGAGCAGCTCGGCGGCCTTGGCGTAATCGACCTTGTAGCTGTCGACGGCCTTCTCTTCGAGCGGAGATCCCGGTGCGATCGGTCCGGTTGCGGGGGCGGCTTTGCCGCTCATCAGCTTGCCGACGATGAAATCGCGGTTTGCCGCATAGGCGATCGCTTGGCGGACGCGCACGTCGTCGAGCGGCTTCTTCTTGGTGTTGAAGGCCAGCCAGTTGAGCGGTCCGACTCCGGCAAAGCCCTTGTCGGTCACGACGATGTTGGAGGCTTTTTGCAGACGGTCGATGTCGCGGACGCCGGCGACGAACGGCAGAATGTTGACGTCGCCCCGTTCCATCGACACCAGTGCGGCGTTTGGGTCGGAGACGATGCGGACCACGATCTTGTCCAGCTTGGGCCGACCCGGCATGAAGAACTTGTCGAACTTCTCCAGCGTGTAGTACTCGCCCTGCTTGTATTCAGTTAGCTTGAACGGTCCGGAGCCGATCGGCTTGAGGTTGGCGGGGTGGGCCTTCAAGTCCTGACCGTCGCCATAGACGTGCTTCGGAAGGATCGGCATCAAGGCCGGCGACATCGCGAGCAGCAGCGACGGACTTGGGTGCGACAAACGGATCACCGCCGTGGATGGATCCGGCGTATCGACCTTTTCAACCGCCGCCAGCATCGTCTGGAACGGGTGGTTGGCCTTGATCGCCATGATCGAGAATGCGACGTCCTCGGACGTCACCGGCTGACCGTCATGGAACACCGCGTTCTTGACCAGGTGCAGCGTCACCGACAGGCCGTCCGGCGCGACGTCCCAGGATTGGGCGAGATAAGGCTGCGGATTCCAGTTGTCGTCGTAACGCAAGGGGCTGGCGAAGATCTGCGAGCTCGGCATGGCCGTGGCAAGACCGGATTGCACCGCGCCGTTGAAGTGCCGGGGAACTTGCGTGGTCGCGATCACCGCCGCGTTGCTGCTGGCCGTCTGCGCGATCGAGCGGTGAGGGGTGGTGCAGATCGCAAATAGTCCTATCGCTCCAAGCAAAAGATATCTTCTGATCGACATGGCTAAATCCGCTTTCATGGTTGACTATTCGAGAGCTGGCACCTCTGCGGTGCCATGAGAAACATGCTTGCCTCGCTGCTCATGAGACGAACGAGCGCGCGAGCGCACCATCGAGAATGGCCTCGAGATCGGCGTCGGAGGGCAGGTCGGGCGTTCCTATTCCGACGAGCGCAATCGATGCCGGGTCGAGATCTTCGCCGGTTGCGGGCAACAATGACCAGTCGCTCGAGACCATCTGAAATACCAGCGGCGCGACCTCGCCCGAGACGCGGCACGCGCCTTTGAGGCGCAATAGCTGCGGCGGCAGCGCTTCGATTGCTGCGGCCAGCCGGGTCCTGTCGAACACGCCGTCCCGCCGGTAGGTCCACCGCCTGAAATTCTGTTCGTGATCGAGCGGATTTTGCTCCGCGCCCTCGGCCCGGAAACGCGACCTCCGGCTTCTGGCGATCAGCAACAGGTCAGGCCTTGTGTCGCGCGAGAGGACGTCGATGGGCACATCCGGCCGGACGGTCCGGATTGCGCTTCGGGCCGCCTGCAGCGCAGCTTCGTCTGCGAGGTCACTCTTGCTGAGCAAAACCACATCGCACTTGGCGAATTGACCGCGGACCGTGTCTCCGACGCGTCGATCATGGATCAGCTCCGTGATCCGCGTCGCGTCGGCGAGAACGATGACGCCGTCGAGCCGCAAGTCGGGCTCGACCAGCGCGATCTCGGCAATCCGCCAGGGATCGCCGACCCCGCTCGCTTCAATGATGATGCGCTCGAACCCCTCGCCGCCATCCAGAAGCCGTCCGAGCGTTTCGAGGAATCCTGAGCCGATGCTGCAGCAGACGCAGCCATTGGACAGCGACAAGGTAGTGCCGTCATGCCGTTCGATCAGCGCGGCGTCCACATTGATCTCGCCGAAGTCGTTGACCAGCACGGCATAGCGTGCGGTTGCGGTCGCGAGCAGCCGATTGAGGAAGGTGGTCTTGCCGGCGCCGAGGAATCCGCCGATCACGGTGACAGGAATGGGCGCCGCTCGCCTCATGCGCGCGGGGCCTTTCTCACCTTGCCGCCCACGACCGTTCCCCAGACCGCGACGTCCTTCAGCTTGTCCGGCGCGACCGCAAGCGGGTCGTCTTCCAGCACGGCGAAGTCAGCATATTTGCCGCACTCGATGCTGCCGATCATGCCGTCGAGCTTCAGCGTGTGGGCCGGCCCGATCGTGACCGCCGCAAGCGCCTGCTCGATGGTAAGTGCCTCGATCTCGGAGCCAAGCTTGCGCCCCGAGGACGACACGCGGTTGACGGCGCACCAGGCCGTGAACAACGGCGCGAGCGGCGTCACCGGGGCGTCGGAATGGATCGCGAAGGGCACGCCGATCCGTTGCGCCGTTCCCGTCGCGTCCAGCCGCGCGGCTCGCTCGGGACCCATCGTCAACTCGTAGTGTGAATCGCCCCAGTAATAGATGTGGTTGGCGAACAGGTTGGCGCAGACGCCGAGCGCCTTCATGCGGCGGAACTGCGCGGCGTCCGCCATCTGGCAGTGCTGCAGGGTGTGGCGGTGATCGGGGCGCGGCATCGCGGTCTGGGCGGCCTCGATCGCGTCCAGCGCCAGCTCGGTCGCTTCATCGCCATTGGTATGGATGTGAAGCTGAATGCCCGCCTTGTGATAGGTCTCGACGAGCCGCGGCAGTTGCTCCGGTGCGATGTACCAAAGCCCGTTCGGCGCGCCGTTGTGATAGCCCGGCCAGCGCAATCGCGCAGTGAAGCCCTGGATCGAGCCGTCGACCACGAGCTTGACGATGCCATAGTGGAGCTTGTCATTGTTGCTTTCGCGCAAGGCCGCGATCTTGGCGATGGCCTGTTCGGGCGAATGTGAGACCGAGGCAAGCGCCGGCACCAGCCTGACGCCGAAATCGGGTTGCGTCGTCGCGGTCCGATAGAGATCGACGGTCTGGTCGACCAGATCGTTGTGCAAGTCGGTGATCGTGGTCACGCCCTGCACGCAGGCCGAATTAGCATAGCGCGTGACGTCGGCGAGCGTCAGATTTCCGGACAACGGATTGCCGCCGAGCGCGCGGAACACGCGAAAACGCGCGGCAATGCCCTGCAGTTCGCCGCTCGCCAGGCCATCGGCGCCGGCAACGACGCCGGAAATGTCGGTCGCGCGGAGCAGTTCGGTCTGCTCCAGAATGATGGTGTTGACATTGCTGATGTGGAAGCTGGCATGGATCACCATGACGGGCCGCGTCGTCGAGACCCGGTCGAGATCCTGCCGCGTCAGCATGCGGCCGCCGATGTGCAGGGGATCAAACCCCCAGGCGAACAGCGGCGTGGTGGCATCGCCGATGGCGACTTCCGCTTCCTTCAGCCGTGCGACAATGGCATCGATCGAGCCGACGCCCGCAACCAGTTTCCCTTCCGGCGAGCGGCGATCGCCGGCGCCGACATAGGGCAGCGACCACATCATCCCTTCCATGATGTGGCTATGGCCTTCCACGAAGCCGGGAAGCAGGACCTTGTCCGCAAAGCGGTCGTCGAACGCTCCGCCTTTGGCAAACTGCGCGATCTCGACCTCATCGCCGACCGCCACGATGCGCCCATCGCGCACTGCGACATGGGTCGCGAACGGCCGTGATGGATTCATGGTCACGATCTTGCGCGCCGCGAAGACGACGGTGTCCTGGCTCACTCGTGCACTCCCAAGCTCGATGCTGCGAGCCTGATGCGCGGGGCGGGTTCAGATAAGCGCCAGATGCCATGCACAAATGGGGCCAGGGGCATGCAGCCGCCCCGTCACGTCCCGCGATGGCGCGGATTTTGCTTCCCTTTTTGTTGCAACTGCGGGTCAACTGCGGAGGTTTTTCCGCACGGGATTTCAATGGGTAAATTGGTGCCATTGCGTCGGCGTGAGTCGACTGGACAGGTAAGCGTCCTTCCGCCTAGCGATGTTCTGTTCTGGAATTCGCTGTTTCAGGGCCTGGATCGGTCCGGCGCGTTCCTGCAGCTCCAGATACGGCGAATGATCGTGACGGCGATCGAGGACGGTCGCCTGCCGCTTGGGGTTCGCATGCCATCGAGCCGTGATCTTGCCGCGCTGCTCAAGGTATCGCGGAACACGATCGTCATCGCCTATGAGCAGCTCGTGGACCAGAACTTCCTGGTGTCGCGGGAACGCAGCGGCTATTTCGTCGCCGGCCTGCCGAAGCAGATTGGGCCTGTGCCAAGCAATGGGCTCGCCGCGGCGGGCAGCGATGAGAGCCGCTGGACCGAGCGCTTTGCGTTGCGTCCCTCGCAGTTTCGCAACATCGTCAAGCCGCTTGACTGGCAGAGTTATCCCTATCCCTTCATCTTCGGCCAGTTCGATCCGAGCTTGTTTCCGACCAACGACTGGCGTGAAAGCGCGCGGGCTGCCTTGAGCGTTCCCGAAATCAACAACTGGGCAAGGGACATGATCGATGGCGATGATCCTGCCCTGATCGAGCAGTTGCAACGCCAGGTGCTTCCGCGCCGGGGCATCCGTGCCCGTTCCGACGAGATCATGATGACGATCGGAGCCCAGCACGCGCTCTATCTCATCGCGAAGCTGTTCGTGGCCGCCGATACGCCTGTCGGGATGGAGGATCCCGGCTATCCGGACGCCCGCAATATTTTCGGCATGCTCACGTCAAATGTGGTGCCGCTGCGCACTGACGAGCAGGGACTGGTTCCCGACGAGGCATTCGAGCAGTGCAGGCTCGCCTATGTCACCGCCAGCCATCAATGTCCGACCGCCGTTTCCATGTCGCTCGAGCGGCGCCGCGAACTGCTCAGGATCGCTAAGGCGCGGGACATCCTGCTGATCGAGGACGATTACGAGAGTGAATTGATCCCCGAGGGCAACAGCCTGCCGCCGCTGATGAGTCTCGACGTCGACCAGAGGGTGCTCTATGTCGGCAGCCTGTCGAAAGCCCTGGCGCCCGGCCTGCGGCTCGGCTACGTCGTGGCGCCCGCGCCCGTCATTCGTGAGCTGCGGGCGCTGCGGCGTCTCATGCTTCGCCATCCGCCTCTGAACAACCAGCGCGTCGCGGCGCTGTTCATCGGTCTTGGCCATTACCGTTCACACCTGCAACAGGTCGCCCGCGTGCTGCTGGAGCGTGCGAAACTGCTCGACCGGCTGCTGCCGCAGTTCCTCCCGAACTGCAGTTGGACCCGTGCCGCCGGCAGCACGAACTATTGGATTTCCTGTCCGGAAGGCACCGACACCACGCAGCTTGCCGAAGCAGCCCGCGCCAGGGGAGTCGTGATCGAGCCGGGCGATGTCTTTTCGATGCACGAAGCCGCAACCCTCCATTGTTTCCGGCTCGGTTTCTCATCGATCCGCACCGACCGGATCGAGCCCGGCATGGAGCGCCTCGGATCGGTGGTTGCGGGCCGCTGAACCTCGTCACATCAATTCGCTGACGCCCTTGATCGCGCTGCCGATGGCGATAAGCCCGAGGCTTGCGATTGAGACCTGGCGGTGCAGCGCATCGCCGCCGCGGCGGAACGCCTGCTCGCCGATCCAGGTGCCCGCAAGCATGATCGGCAGCGCCAACAGTGAAAGAAACAGGGCTCGCTGGTCGAGCAAGCCGACCAGGGTGGTGCTGATCAGCGCAGCGATCGAGGTGGCCAGGAAAAACACCATGAGCGAGGCCCGCGCTGCCACGCGGCCGAACGGCCCCGACATATAGTACATGACGACAGGCGGGCCTGGCATCGCCGCCAGTCCATTGAAAAGCCCGCAGATCAGGCCGACCAGCATCGTCATCGCCTTTGACGGCGTCTGTGCTACGCGGGCGCCGCCGTTGAGCGCGATCACAGCCGCAATGGTGATGGCGGCAATAAGGATGCGCGCCACCGATGCAGGCACGATGCTCAGCGCCAACGCGCCCACAGGCGATCCGGCAGCGGCTCCGACGATCAGCCAGCGCAGCGACGGCCAATGGCCATCCTGACGGGCGCGCGGAAAGTCCAGCGCACTGCCCATGAATTGCAGGCAGATCGCGATCGGAACGGATTGCGATGGCGGCATGAACATGCCGAGCAGGGGGACCGCAGCCAAAGCGAAACCGAAGCCGGTAAATCCGCGCAACAACGCCGCAGCCAGGACGGAAAACGCGGTTGCCATGAGGACAGCCGGCGTCAGCGAAGCCGACGCGGCCAGCTCGCTCAGGCGCGCAGTGAGATCAAACATGCCCATCCATCACCGCGCACCGGCGGCGAGCACTCTTCAATTGGAGCGTTCCGGCATCGAGACGCTCGTCGGTCACATTGCTTGAATGCGGTGCCGGTCGAAGGAGCCAGCCGAGGCCGTACCATCGGGCCAGTTCTGGTCACAGAGGATCGGCCGATCTGGTTCTAAGGGGGTCGTCGGCCTTGTGGCAGCTTGCGACCGAGCCGCCTGACACCAAAGCCTTGGCGCCTGCCGGCCCCTCAGGAAAACCACATGTCGACGCTCGAAGCTCTCAGGCGAAATCTTCTTGAAGAATTGTTCGCGGCCTTCAACCGCCACGATGGTGTCGCCGTCATGGCCTGCATGACGGACGACATCGTATTTGATGCCGCCGCTGGTCCCGATATCTGCGGTCGCCGTCTGACTGGGACCAAGGAGGTCCGCGCCGCGTTTGAAAATACGTGGACCAGCATGCCCGATGTGAGCTGGCAGTGCACCCGCCACGCCGTGTTCGGTGATCGTGGAATTTCCGAATGGATTTTTCGCGCCACCATAAAGGATGGCCAACGCATCGAGGCGGAAGGGTGCGACCTGTTCACCTTCCGCGGTGACAAGATTTGCGCCAAGAGCGCGTTCCGGAAGGATCGTCCGCTGCTGCCCGCGCTTGCAACGGAGGAGACTGTGCTGCGATGAACGTGCAGGTGACCGCGCCGGCCGTGGCCTACGACCCTCACTACGATCCCTTGGTCTCGGACGGTCCGGGGCGCAACAGGGACTATGCCCCGACCTATTGGATCGCGACGGCGGGAACTCCGCCTGAAAGCGACGGGCCGATCGTCGGCGATACCGATGCGGACGTCGCGATCATCGGATCGGGCTACACCGGCCTTGCCTGCGCGATCTTTCTCGCCCGCGAGTACGGCATCAAGGCCACCATACTGGAGGCCAATCGCGTCGCCTGGGGATGCAGCACGCGCAATGGAGGCCAGGCACAGAATGCCGCCGGCCGGCTGACGCACTCGCAGTGGATCGCCCGCTGGGGTGTGGATGTCGCCCGCCGCATGCATGCCGAAATTGAAGGCGGGTTTGCAACGTTCGAAGAACTGGTTCGCCAAAGCCCCATCGATTGCGAGCCGCAGTCGGGTGGGCACCTCTATATCGCGCATCGCCAGCGTAGCCTGGAAAAGATTGCCGCCGAATCGAAAGTTCTGAACGACGTTTTCGGCACCACGACGCGCGTCCTGTCACGTGAGGAGGTGCGACGCGATTTCGTCGCCGACGCGGAAGCGGTTGGCGCGATTCACGAACCGCTCGGCATCGGCGTCCATCCGGCGAAACTTGCGTTCGGCTATCTCAAGATGGCCCGCGATCTCGGGGCGCGCGTGCATCCGGCAAGCCCCGTTCTCCACATCGAGCCGCGCGGTGGAGCATTTCTCCTGAAGACGCCGGGCGGCACGGTCAAGGCGTGCGCGGTGGCGATTGCGACCGGCGCCTACACCTCGCTCGGATTGACGCCGGCGCTGCATGGCCGATGCATGCCGATCCTCTCCAATTCGATCGTTACCCGGCCGCTGACCGCTGCAGAGCTGGAAGCCACCGGCTTTCGCACTAAGCAGGTCATCACCGACACCAGAACGCTTCGCTTCTACTATCGGCTGCTGCCGGACAATCGCGTTCAGATTGGCAACCGCAGCGCCATCACCGGCGCGGACGCGACTCATCCAAAGCACCTTCAGCTCCTTATCGAGGGACTCAATCGGAAATTTCCAACGCTTCGCGGCATCGAAATCGATTACTCCTGGTGGGGCTGGGTCGATGTTAGCCACGACATGATGCCGCGCATTTTCCGCCCCGACCCGAAGCAGGCGCTCGTCTATGCGCTCGGCTATGGCGGGAACGGCGTTTCCTATTCGGCGCAGGCCGGCCGGCGCATGGCGCAGATGATCGCGGGGAAAACATTCAGCGGCCACGACCTGCCTATCTTCACCTCGCCACTGCCTGGGCATCCATTCGCGCCGTTTCGTCGCCTCGGACAGCGGATGCTTTATGGCTGGTATCACCTGCGAGACGAGGCCGCCTGACGCAGGACGCCATGCGGCAGGGCTGATGTTTCCGCTCAGAACGCCTCGGCAAGTTTGGCTTGACGTCGACGCGCCGGATTTGTTCCAACATCGCGCTCGATATGAGCGGCCAGATGATCTGCGGCCGGAAACGCTCCGGTCTTGCGCCTCCAAAGCACGAGTTCGACAGGCGGCAGCGGCGGCATCCCGTCCTGTTCGGTCAGGCGGCGCAATCCTGCAACCTTGACCGACTCCGCGAGCACAATGACGGCCGCATCTGCGAGCGCCATCGCCTCCATCCCGGCGATGCTTTCCGAAACGCAGGCAATGCGCCATGCCCGACTCGCATTGTTGAGCGCTTGCAAGGCGTAGTCCCGGTAGAGATTGCCCTCGGGAAGCAGAGCCAGCGGCAACGGCTTTTCCTGAAACGCCCGTCCCGATTTCGCGCCAAGCCAGACCAGCGGCTCATGACGCAGAAGTGTGATGCTCGAGACATTGGGATGAACGGTAGGCATCCGCGTTGCAAGGGCAACGTCGAGTCGCCCGGCCGAAATTTCCTCGGAGAGTTGTGCGCTGAGTGCGCAGCGGACCGTGACCTCGATCCCGGGATACGCGGCCCTGAAGCTTGCAAGCGTCTCGGGCAAAAGGAATGCGGCATAGAGATCGGGACACCCGAGCGTCACGCGTCCGGCGATCTCTTCACTCGAAAGACGCGAATATGCATCATCGTGCATCTTCAGCATCTGGCGCGCGTAGGGCAACAGCATCTCTCCATGCCGCGTGAGACGCGGGTGGCGAAGGTCTCGTTCGAACAGCGGACGTCCGACTGCGTCGTTCAAGCGGCCAAGCTGAAGACTGATCGCGGGCTGAGTTCGATTGAGCCGTCGCGCGACGCGAGTCACGCTCTGTTCCTCCACGAGCATGACGAACGTGCGAAGGAGGTTGATCTCGAGCGGGCGACCCATGGCCAGATCATAAATAGAACTTTGCTTTTCGCGAAGCACAATAAATTTGCTTGCAGGAAGGGCGCAATCTAACGTCCGCAAAGGATCAAATTTGTGCGTGCACACTATAAAAGCGGATGTGTTCAAGTTTTAATCAGGGGCGGTGGGGTGGTGTTTGGGGCTGTCATGACCCGCGCGAGCGAGGCGTGATGTCGGATGTTCCGGGGAGTCGTGGCTGGTGAGCGCCTTCCTGAGAGTTGAGCATCTCAGCAAGCACTTCGGCGGTGTCGCGGCTTTGCACGATTGCTCGCTTTCGTTTGCGAAGGGGCGTGTCACTGGCCTCATTGGTCCCAATGGAGCGGGCAAGACCACCCTGCTGAACACGATCACTGGCCTGGTGAATCCGGATCGGGGTTCGGTCGCGTTCGATGGCCATGACGTGACCGGCTTGCCGATGCATCGGATCGCTTCGCTCGGTCTAGTCCGAACGTTTCAGATTGTCAGGGAGCTTCGCGGTCTCACCGTGCTTGAGAACCTGCTGCTTTCGCCGCCTCGTCAGGTCGGCGAGCGGATTGGCGGCGCATTGTTCGCGCGGCCCCTGGTCAAGCGGCAGGATCAAAAGAACGCGCTCAAAGCGCGCGAGATATTGCAGCGTCTTGGGCTCTGGCACGTCGCCGATCAATCCGCGGCTGCGCTTTCGGGTGGCCAAAAGAAGCTGCTTGAGATCGCGCGCGCCCTTTTGCTCGACCCCAAGTTCATTCTGCTCGATGAACCAGCGGCCGGCGTGGCGCCGCCTCTGCTCAAGGACATCATCCAGCTGATCAAGGAACTGAATGCGGAGGGCGTCTCGTTCGCTCTGGTCGAACACGACATGCATCTGATCAGCGAAGTCTGCCACGACGTCCATGTCATGGCGGAAGGTACGGCGCTGGTCTCCGGCTCGTTTGCTGACGTCACGGCAGATCAACGCGTGATCGATGCCTATCTGGGGATGGCGCTGTGAATCCGGACAATATCATCCCGGCCCTTTCGATTCGCGATCTTCGCGCCGGATATCCTGGCGGCGGAGACATTGTGCGCGGGGTCACGCTCGATCAGCCGCCCGAGACGATTCTCGCGGTCATCGGCCCGAACGGCTCCGGAAAATCCTCGTTCGTAAAGACGCTGGCAGGCCTGCTGCGTTCACGGGAAGGATCGATCGAGGTGACGGGAGAGGCCGTCACCTCGCTGTCGCCAGCGAAGCGCGTCATGGCAGGGCTTGCCTACGTTCCCCAGGAAGAGAATGTCTTTCGCAATCTGACGATCCGGGAAAATCTGAAGCTCGCAACGGAATTCCTGCGCGGCCGCAGCGGCGTTGGCCCGGCGCAGGAAGCCCAGGTGCTGTCGTTGTTTCCGGAAATCGGCCGGAGGCCCAAGACGCTTGCGGGGGATCTGTCCGGCGGACAGCGGCAAATGCTGGCGTTCGCCTGTGCCTTGCTGTCCAACCCTGAGGTTCTGCTGCTCGACGAGCCAACCGCCGGGCTGTCGCCGAAATTCGTAAGCGAGACGATGGAAGCCGTCGCCCGCGTACGTGAAGCCGGTGTCGCCGTGCTTTTGGTCGAACAGAACGTGGCCGCGGCGCTGCGCATCGCCGACGAGGTGATGGTGCTGGTGGCCGGCCGCAAGAGCCTGCAGGCTCGCGCGTCCGACATATCGAATGCCGATCTGGCCGATCTGTTCTTTGCAAAGATGCAGTAGCGCATGTTAGGCCAATTGATCATCAACGGTCTCGTTTCCGGGCTATTGCTCGCGCTTCCGGCGCTCGCGCTCACCTTGGTGTTCGGCATCCTGAAATTCCCGAACTTCGCCGTCGGTGCGACGCTGACGTTTGGAGGTTATGCCGCCTGGGTCATGAATCATCAGGTCGGCGCGCCCCTGTTTGTCGCAGCGGCAGTCGCCGCCACTATTGCGGCCGGACTGGCCATTGTCTGCGACAGATTGATCTTTGAAAGGTTGCGTGACGCCGGTTCGATCTCGTTGCTGGTCGCCTCGCTCGGCCTCTCGCTCGTCCTTGAGAACATATGCCGGTTCGTGTTCGGTAATTCCACCCGCAACTTCGACGTCGAAATTGCACGACCGATCCGCTGGAACGGCCTGCGGATCAATCATGAGCAGATCGTCACGGCGGTGACCGTAATTCTCTGCGTCATCATCCTTCAGCTTCTGCTTTCCGCCTCGCCGCTCGGCCGCGCCATGCGCGCAACGGCGGACAACCCAGCGCTTGCCGCGGTCCGAGGCATCGAACGCAACACGGTCGCGCGCATCACGT
Source organism: Bradyrhizobium sp. Arg237L (assembly GCF_029990105.1). Classification (NCBI taxonomy): domain Bacteria; kingdom Pseudomonadati; phylum Pseudomonadota; class Alphaproteobacteria; order Hyphomicrobiales; family Nitrobacteraceae; genus Bradyrhizobium; species Bradyrhizobium sp. Arg237L. Next base: position 90,920 of record NZ_JAQMIL010000005.1, read on the forward strand.
GGGCGCTGTCGGGCGTGCTTCTGGCGCTGTCGGGGGTTCTGGCGGGACTGGACCGTGCCGTCGATCCGCTGCTCGGGTGGAGCTACCAGCTTCCGGTATTTGCCGCCGCGATTCTCGGCGGGCTTGGTAGCCCGATTGGAGCGGTCTTCGGCGCTCTCGTGATCGGTCTGGCCGAGGAACTGTCGACACTCGTTTTGCCGACCAATTACCGACAGATCGTCAGCTTCGCGATCATTCTCCTGTTGCTGCTCATGCGGACGCGCGGGTTGTTCGGGGCAAAGGCGGTGCGCAAATGATGGTCTATCTCTCCACCGTCATCGTCTTGGTATCCGTCGCTGCCCTCGTTGGGCTGGGCCTCAACTTCCAATGGGGCGTGGCTGGCCTGGTCAATTTCGGAGTGGTCGGCTTTGTCGCGCTGGGTGCCTACACTGCGGCTCTGTCGGTGTCCCATGTCGGATGGCTGTCGGCCATGGTGCTCGCGGCGGCTGTAAGCGCCGCCGCGAGCACGATCCTTGCGTTCCTCTCGATACGTCTTGCCGACGATTACCTCGCCATCGTCACCATCGGCTTTGGCGAGGTGATCAATATTCTGCTCCTCAACGAGGATTGGCTGACCGGAGGAGCGTTGGGAATCGCAAACATTCCGCGTCCGCTGTCCTCGATCATTCCAGCCGCGCAATACGATACGATCCTGCCGTTGCTGGCGATGCTGTTGGTCGCCCTGACGTTCGGGGCGCTTGAAACGCTGGTGCGGTCGCCGCTTGGCCGCGCGCTGCGGGCCGTGCGCGACGATCCCACGGTGGTGAGCGCGCTAGGCAAGCCGGTCCTGGTGCTTCGCATCAAGGCGTTTGCCGTCGGCGGCGCCGTGATGGGGATCGCGGGCTCGCTCCACGCCTTCTATCTCACCTATATCGATCCCGGTCAGTTCACTTCCATCGTCACGGCCTATGCTTTCATGGCCGTCATTCTCGGCGGGCGAGGATCGAACCTCGGCTTGCTGATCGGCGCCTGCACGATCATGAGCCTGATCGAGGCGACGCGCTTCCTCAAGGACACGCTGAGCATCGTCGATGGCGTGCAACTGGCCGCCTTGCGCCTCGGCCTGGTCGGTCTCGGCATCATTCTTCTCCTGCTCCTGCGTCCGCAGGGGTTGCTGGCCGAGCCGCACAAACGCATTCGTGACTTTTTTCCGGACAGCGAGGAGACGCATTGATGCCGCGCGTTCACCCATTATCATCCGACGCGTTGCCTGCGCCCGTCGCCGAGGTCTATGAGCGGTTCGTCAAATTTGGGCCGTTTCAGGATCAGGCCGCGATTCTCGCTCACGTTCCTCCCGCTCTCGATCATCTCTACCGAATGCTGATGGAGCTCAAGGTACGGGGTGGCGTGCCCTGGCGCTATGTCGAGCTTGCCATCGTCGTAACGTCGAAGCTCAACGCCTGCGCCTTCTGTGTCGCGAGCCATTCTCCCGCCCTCCGGATCGAGGGCATCTCGGATGCGGCGATCGCCACGCTGCCTGCCGGCGATCATCCTGACTTTGATGACACCGACCGGCTGGTGATCGAATACGCCACGTTGATCACGCAAAGGGCGGGGCAGATCCGGGACGGCGTGTTCGAACGGCTCCGCGCCTGCTTCAGCGACAGTCAGATCGTGGAACTCACGCTGCGCGTCGCGCTTGCCGGATTCTTCAACCGCTTCAACGACGCATTGCAGATCGACGACGGCCGTGCGCTTGCGGTTTTCGAACGACAGGAATCGGAATCCCAGACACAGGAGCTTGAATGATGACGAAGTCGGATTGGATGCTTAATCGGCGCCAACTCGTTGGCATGATGGGCGTGTCGTTGGCGGGACTCGCTGTAAGGCCCGGCTTCGCGCTGGGGGCCGGTGAGATTCCGATCGGAATGGTGCTGCCCTTCACGGGGGCCACGGGTCCCTATGGACCCGATATGAAGAAGGCGGCGGACCTCGTGGTGAAGACGATCAACGATGCCGGCGGCGTTCTCGGCGGCCGCAAGCTTCAGCTTTACATCGAGGATTCCGAGACGAGCGCTACAACCAGCGTCACGGCAACACGCAAGCTGCTTGACGTCAACAAGGTGGAGGTCGTCGGCGGCTTCTGGGGCAGTCCGGAAGCGCTCGCCGCCAAGCCGCTGATTCTGGCGGCCAGCAAGGTGCAGATGGTGTCCGCCTCCGCCGACGGCATCACCGATGGCGACAACAAGGGTCTTGTCTATCGCTTCCAGGCGAAGAGTTCGCAATGGGGGCCGGCCGGCGCCAAGGTGATGACGAGCCTCAATTTGAAGAAAGTCGCCATTCTCGCGCAGCAGAACCCGTTCGTGGTCGCGATGATCGAGCCGTTCAAGCAGGAAATGACCAAGCGCGGCGGCACCGTCGTCGAGGTGGTCATGTACAATCCCAATCAGGCGTCCTACCGCGCCGAAGTGGAGAAGGCGTTCGGCTCGGAGCCGGACGGCGTGTTCTGCGCGTCGCTGCTCACGGATTTCGTGGCGATCGCCAAGGAAGCCTACCGCGGCGGCTTCCGCTCCAAAATTGTTGCGCTCGGAACCGGCGCCGACGCCGACGGCGCCTTCATCAAGAGCGTTCCGAACGAGGTCTCCGAGGGCATCCATCACCTTCAACCAGGGCCGCCGTTGGAATCGGCCGCGTACAGGAAGTTCGTCAAGGAGATGGGGGCTCCGGATGGGACCGTGTTCCTGTTCGCGGGAAATACCCACGACCAGATATGCGTAACGGCGCTGGCGATGGAGCACGCCAAATCTACGGAAGCGGCGGTGTGGGTTAAATCGATCCGCGATGTCTGCAACCCGCCAGGGGAGAATGTCGACGACATCGTCCGCGCGCTCGAGATGGTCCGCGCCGGCAAGAAGATCAATTTCGTGGGCGCCGGTGCAACCGTGGACTTCAACGATCGTGGCGATCAGCTCAACCGATCGTTCGTTCACCAAGTGATCCGCTCCGGTAAGAACCAGATCGTGGAGATCGTAGCCTGACCTGACGTTACAGGTCGATCAATCGAAACGGGGGCGCGACGGCGTGTTGCGCCCCGAGGGAGAGACGCATGCCGAAAACAAGCAGGATGCACCTTTGCGGGTTTCTGATCGCCGGGCCGGTGGTTCATAGCCACGCAATCTGGAGAAATCCTAAGCATCGGACGGACTTTTTCAGTCTCGGTCACTACGTCGGGATTGCCCGGCTGCTGGAACGGGGAAAGTTCGACTTCATGTTCTTCGCAGACCGGTTGGCCATTGCGGATCGATATGGTGCGAGCCATGAGACCGGTATCCGCCATGCAGATCAGGATGCGACGCGAATGGATCCGGTGCCGATCCTCGGCGCAATTGCGGCGGTGACGAACCGTATCGGCCTCGGTGCGACGCGCTCGACCACATACGATGCGCCCTACAACATCGCGCGCGAGTTCGCGACGCTGGACCATATCTCCGCTGGCCGCGCGGCGTGGAATGTCGTCACATCCATGAACGACGGCGAGGCGCTAAACTATGGCGACGTTCCGCATCTCGGGCACGATGATCGATACGACCGTGGCGACGAATTCATGGAGGTCGCCTTTGGCCTATGGGACAGTTGGGACAAGGATGCCCTGCTGCTCGACCGCGAAAACGGAATCTATGCGGATCCCGGCAAGGTTCATTACCTGAATCATAAAGGACGGTGGTTTCAGTCGCGGGGGCCTCTGAACATTCCGCGGAGTCCGCAAGGACGGCCCGTCATCATCCAGGCGGGATCGTCCGGTAGGGGCAAGGCTTTTGCGGCTCGCTGGTCCGAGGTGATCTTTGCGCTCCAGCCGAGCTTGGAGCGCATGCGAGCGTTCAAGAGCGACGTCGCTACCGCGCTTGTCGATGCGGGCCGGACGCCCGATGCCAGCAAGGTACTGATGGCGATCATGCCGTTCATCGGCGAGAGCCGGGCCGAAGCGGAAGAAAAGAGAGATCTTCACGATTCGCTGGTCAACCCGCTGGTCGGGCTTTCGACCCTCGCTGCCCACGCCAATGCCGATTTCTCTCATTTCTCGCTGGAGGAGAGTGTCGAGCAGCTTCAGTCGTCGGGAAGTCAGGGAAATCTGGCCGCATTGAAAAGCATCGCGGCTGGAAAATCCATCACGATCGCGGACGCCGGTCGTATCTATGGCCAGGGCGTCATGTGCCCAAGGCTGGTCGGAACCGCAAAGGATGTTGCCGAGCAGATGGCGGAAATTGTCACGTCAGGCGCATCGGACGGGTTTGTGGTTTCGCCCGCGTTTCTTCCTGATACCTTCGAGGATTTTGTCGGGAAGGTCGTCCCTGTCTTGCAGAAGAATGGGCTCTTTCGGAGCGAATATGAGGGGGGGACTTTGCGATCTCACCTCGGCTTGGTCGCAACGTAGGACGGCAGATGTCCGAACTCGACAAACGCCTGTCACTTTCCTCGGTCGATGCCGAGCAATTCAGGGCGGCCATGCGGTGCATTGCCTCGACTGTGACCGTCATTACGAGCCGGGCGGATTCCGTGACGAACGGGATGACGGCAACCGCCGTTTGTAGCGTTTCGGCTTCGCCGCCTTGCATTCTTGTCGTCATCAACCAGGCCAATCGTTCGCACTCGCTGATCGAAGAGGCAGGTGTTTTCGCAGTGAATGTGCTGGCGTCGAACCAGTTGCCGCTGGCGCAGCATTTTGCCTCGAGACCGGACGAGCCGCTCGAGAGCGTGGAGCATCACCAGGGGCGGACAGGAGTGCCAATTCTGGGAGGATGCGCGGCCAGCCTGGAATGCCAGCTTGAATCGCAAACGAAATCGGGAACGCACTCGATCTTCGTGGGGCGGGTTGTGTCGGCCCGGGAAACAGGAGCTTCGCCATTGCTTTACTGGAGTGGCCGGTTTGCGAGCCTCGAGAAAGAGCTTCCTTGAGTGCGAGTAAGAAGCTGCGGTTCGTTCGCTCCTGGTGTGTAAAGCGGACCAAAGCTCCACATTGGACGCCGAGTGGGCTTCGCGGCGTAGCGGGCTCGCAACCACGGGCTACGATCTCGCACGCCAACCTACAATTCCTTACGCTTGGTGGTGGCGCGTGACGGTCTCTGGTTAGAATAATGTGTCCGCGAATTGGATTTGGACGATTTCATCACGTCGATGATCCTACAGTCGAGAGAGTAGCACGAACAATGCACCAGGCATTTCTGGCAAACCAGCCACTTTCCTTTTCGAACAGATCGGTAATAAGCTGCTCCCCTTGGACAATGAAGTCGCCGAGAACCTGGAGCAGTTTGCATCATTATGGGTTTGATGGAGAATAATGCCGGTGCGTGGCGTGTCGGCGTCCTGTTTTCGCAAACAGGCGTCACATCGACGATCGAGCGGACGCAGCTCAATGCCACCTTGCTGGCGATCGAGGAAATCAACGCGAGAGGAGGCATTCTGGAACGGCCGATCGAGCCGATTTTGTACGACCCTGCCTCCGATCCCAAGAAATTTCGCGCCTTCGCCGAGCGGCTGTTCCAGGTGGACAGGATCAGGCTTCTGTTCGGTTGCTACATGTCGAGCACGCGCAAAGCGGTCCTGCCGGTGGTCGAGGCGCATCGCGGATTGCTGTTCTATCCCACCTTGTATGAGGGCTTCGAATATTCGCGCCACTGCATCTATACGGGGGCTGCGCCCAACCAGAATTCGCTGCAACTCGCCAAATTCCTGCTGTCGGCCTACAACCGATTCCTGTTCGTCGGCTCGAACTACGTCTACCCCTATGAATCGAACCGCGTGATGGCCGATTTCGTGGTGCAGGGAAAGGGCAAGGTGCTGGACGAGATCTACGTGCCGCTGCGTCCGACCCCTGACGATTTCGACAAGGTCATCCACCGCATCAAGAAGACCTCGCCGGACGTCATTTTCTCCACGGTGGTCGGCAGCGGCACGTCCGTGCTTTATCGCGCTTATCGCGCGGCCGGCTTCGATTCGGCGCGCATGCCGATCGCGAGCCTGACCACGAGCGAAGCGGAGGTTGCGGAAATGGGTGCCGAAGCTGCCGAAGGCCACATCACCGCAGCTCCCTTCTTCGAGACGCTTTCCTCGCCGGCGGCAAAGCGCTTCGTCACCAGCTTCAAGGAGAAGTACGGTGCCGACGCTCCCGTCACCGCCTGCGCCGAGGCCGCCTATTTCCAGCTTCATCTGGCGTTTCGCGCGGTCGCGAAATGCGGCTCCGACGATCCCGAACAGGTGCTCGGAAACTTGCGCGACGCCGAATTCGATGCCCCGCAGGGCCGCGTCAGGGTCGATCCGGAGAACAACCACACCTTCCTGTGGCCGCGGATCGCCCGGCTCGACCGGCATGGCCGCTTCCAGACGGTCTGGAATCCCGGCGTGCGGGTGAAGCCTGATCCCTACTGTGTCGTCCAGAGCCTCGACGATTGGTCAGTCGAGCTGCCGGTGCTCCACTCATAAGCATCCCGTAACGGAGAACTGGACGTGGCCATCCAAATTCTTCGGGACTTGCGGGGATTGCGGGTTCACGTCGTGCATCCGGCCGACACCGAGCGCACCAGGCTGGTCGAGCATCTGCGCCGTATCGGGTGCATGGTCGAGACCCAGTGGCCGGTGCCCGATTGCTGGGCGGAAGGCGCCGATATCGTGCTGCTCGCGATCGAGCACGACGTGCGCGAGGAAATCCAACGGCTGTTGAAGTCGGATGCAAACCACCGGCCGACGCTGATCGCCGTGGTCAGTTACGAGGATCCATCCACGCTCCAGCTTGTGCTCGAAGCCGGCGCAGTCGCAGTGATCGAGCGACCGATCAGGCCGTTCGGCCTGCTCACCAATCTGACGATCGCGCGCAGTCTGTGGCTCGAGCGGCGCGAGGCCGAGAAACGCGTGCGCAAGCTTGAGCGCAAGCTCGCCGGTATCCAGCGTATCCAGAAGGCGAAGGTCATTCTGATGGATGGCCAGGGATTGAACGAAGCGGAAGCATACGAGACGATCCGCAGACAAGCGATGTCGAAACGTCTGTCGATGGACGAGATGGCGGCCGCGATCATCCACGCAAATGAGCTGTTGCAATACCGTTTGAAAGGTGATTAGCTTTTGTGGTGTCGCGAGAGGAAATCGTTCTCGCGACTTTTGCTGGACCATCGATGCTGCTGGTTCGGCTCAGGCTAGGTAAGCCCGAAAGATCCGCGAGGGTCTGTCGGGCTTTTTTGCTTTGTGGGGTCGATATCCGCCGCCGACGCATTAGCGTTTTCGGGGGAGCGTCCTGATCTGGGATTTTTCTGGCTTCGAAACAACGCGCTTCGGCGCGAACGGCTTGGTGCGCCTGGACACACGGGGAGCGTAGGTATGGCAATCGACAGACGGAGGTTTTTGAGGAATGGCTTGCTCGCGACTGGTACGGTGATCACGTCGCCTTGGGTCTTTCAGACCGGCGCGCGTGCGGCAGGCGAGGTCAAGGTCGGCGTGTTGTTCTCTCTGACCGGTGGTCTTTCGATTATCGAGAAATCGCTGCATGACGCGACGCTGATGGCGATCAGCGAGATCAATGCCGCCGGCGGCGTCAAGGGCATGAAGATCACGGCGATCGTCGAGGACGGCGCTTCCGATCCCAAGACTTACAACGAGAAGGCTTCGAAGCTTGTCATCCAGGACAAGGTGCCGACCGTGTTCGGTTCCTACACCTCGGCGAGCCGTAAGGCGGTGCTGCCGGTGTTCGAGAAGCGCAACAATCTCTACTTCTATCCGACTTATTACGAAGGCTTCGAATGCTCCAAGAACGTCGTCTACACCGGCGCCGTTCCGAACCAGCAGCTTTCGAACTTCATCCCCTGGATCATCAAGACGCTTGGCAAGAAGAAATTCTTCATCGTCGGATCGAACTACATCTATCCGCGCGAGATGGCCAAGGTCTCGAAGATCCTGATCGAGAAGAACGGCGGCGAATGGATCGCCGACGAATATCTCGAACTCGGCCATTCCGAATGGGGCTCCATGGTCAACAAGATCAAGAGCTCAGGCTGCGACGTCGTGTTGTCCAACGTGGTCGGTGACTCCGTGGTCGCCTTCTACCGCGAATACAAGAACCAGGGCCTCACCCACGACAAATTGCCGATCTGCGCCACCGTGACCTCCGAGATCGAGATCGCGGCGATGGGCGCGGAATATGCAGTCGGCAGCTACACCTCGTTCCCGTATTTCCAAGCGATCGACACCGACCGCAACAAGGCCTTTGTCGAGCGCTACCGCGCCTTCGTGAAGGATCCGAAGGCGGTGACCCACCACGCGCTGGAGTCTTCCTATTTCCAGGCCTTCCTGTGGAAGCAGGCGGCCGAGAAAGCCGCCGAGATCACACCGGTCGCGATCCGCGAGGCGGTGAAGGGACAGGAGTTCGATGCGCCCAACGGCCATGTGAAGATCGATCCCGAGAACCTGCACACCTATCTCACGCCGCGCATCGCGCAGTGGCTCCCGGACGGGCAGGGCAAGATCATCGACGCCTACAAGGAGCCGGTCGTGCCGCTGCCCTATGTCGCCTATGGCGAGACCCCGACCAACCTGTTCTGCACAGGCAAGGGGCTCGATACGGCCAAGCTGAAAACCTGATCGAGGCACACAGCCTCCGCCGCGCGTGCTTGCGCGCGGTGGAGGGTGGGACGGTGGCATGCTCGAAGTTCTTTTTATCGGTCTCAGTCTCGGGTCGATCCTGCTTCTGGTCGCCCTTGGCCTTGCGATCACCTATGGCGCGATGGGCGTGATCAACATGGCCCATGGCGAGATGGTGATGGTCGGCGCCTATGTCACGGTGCTCTCGGGCATCTGGCTCGGCACCAATATTTTCGTGGCGATTCCGCTCGCCTTCATCGTCACCGCGCTGCTCGGCCTCCTGATCGAGCGCGTCGTGGTGCGCAGTCTTTACGGCCGCCTGCTCGACACGCTGCTCGCGACCTGGGGCATCGCCATCCTGATCCAGCAGGCGGTGCGGCTGGAATTCGGCCTGTCGTTTCTCGGCATCCACGTCCAGGGCCTCGGGCCGGGCCTGCAGAACGTTGCCGTGCCGCCGTTCCTGCAGGGCACGTTCTCGATCCTTGGCGCCGATATCAACCGCTACCGCACCTTCATCATCCTGGTGACCGTGATCCTCGCGCTCGTGACCTGGTTCATCATCTATCGCACCTCGATGGGCACGCAGGTGCGCGCCATCATCCGCAATCCGAAGATGGCGGCGGCCTGCGGCATCGACGTGACCCGCGTCAACGCGCTGACGTTTGCGTTTGGTTCAGGCCTTGCGGGCGTTGCGGGCGTGATGATGTCGGGCTTCAAGACGGTGTTTCCCGATATGGGCACGTCGATGGTGGTCGACGGCTTCCTCGTCGTCGTCATGGGCGGCGTCGGCAGTCTGCTCGGCTCGGTGTTGTCAGCCGGCATCCTCGGCGAGATCAACGGCCTCGTCGCGGCCGCGACCAACGACATCCTGGCGCGCGCGGTCGTGTTCGGCGTCGTCATCGCCATCATCGTGCTCAAGCCGAAGGGGCTGTTTGCCCTGAAGGGGCGCTGACGATGCCGGTGAAACGCAAGATCGACTGGGCGATCTATGCCGCGTTCGTGGTGCTGATGATGCTCCTGCCGCTGGTGATGGATGCGTTCTGGCTGAACCGTGCCGCAAAGTATCTCGTCTACAGCATGCTCGGCGTCGCGGTCGCGCTGTCCTGGGGCTATGCCGGCATCCTCAATCTCGGCCAGGGCCTGTTCTTCGGCGCCGGCGCCTACATGCTGGCGATGTCGCTGAAGCTCGCGAGCACCACCAGCCTGCAGCAGGGTTCCGACAAGCCGGTACCGGACTTCATGCTGTGGAACGCCGAGCCGGGCGCGCCGACCGAGCTCTGCTGCATTAACAAGGCCTCATTCCTGTGGCTGCCGTTCCAGAGCCAGTGGTTCGGCGTTGCGATGGGGCTGATCCTGCCGGTGCTGCTCGCGACGATCCTCGGCACCATCGTGTTCCGCAAGCGTATCTCCGGCGTGTTCGTCTCCATCATCACGCTGGCGCTGGTGCTGCTGGTTCGTCTGGTGGTGATCGACTCGCAGCCCGTCACCAACGGCTTCAACGGGCTTACCGATCTCGGCTGGTTCAATGTCGCGGGCCTCGAGTTCGACCCTTACATCGTTCCCACCTACTATCTCGTCGCGGTCTCGCTCAGCCTGGTCCTTGTCGGCGCGCGGCTCCTGATCGATACGCGCTCCGGACTGATCCTGCAGGCGGTGCGCGACGACCAGAACCGGGCGCGCTATCTCGGCTTCGACGTGCCGGCCTACCAGACCTTCTTTTTCGCGGTCTCGGCGGCAATCGCGGGCTTTGCCGGCATGCTCTACGTGATCGCGTCGGAGTTCGCCTCGCCGACCTTCATGGACCTGACGTTCTCCATCACCATGGTGGTGTGGGCGGCGGTCGGAGGCCGCGCCTCGATCTTGGGCGCCTGCATCGGCGCGATCCTGATCAACACGATTTCGGCGACCGTCAGCGAGACCGAAGGCTTTGCCGAAGCTTGGAAAGCGATCATCGGCCTGATCTTTGTGCTGGTGGTGCTCTATCTGCCGCGCGGCCTTGCCGGGCTCGCGCATGACTTCATCGACCGCTTATTGGCGCGCAAGCCCACGGCCTCTCCGCAGGCGTTGCAGGTGAGCGAAACCTCGTCGCAATTGGCGGAGTAGGCGATGGCGCGGGCGGCACTCACCATCGACGGCTTGAGCGTGGATTTCGAGGGCTTCAAGGCCGTCAACGGCGTGACCATGACGGTCGACGACGGCGAGTTGCGCGTGCTGCTGGGCGCCAACGGCGCCGGCAAGACCACGCTGATGGACCTGATTTCCGGCAAGACCAAGTCGACCGACGGTCGCGTTTATCTGCACGATACCGACATCACCAACTGGGAAGAGCACAAGATCGCGCGCGCCGGCATCGGCCGGAAGTTCCAGATCCCGAGCGTGTTCAAGGAGCTTACGGTCCGTCGCAATCTCGAAGTGGCGAGCTGCAAGAAGCCGGGCGTGTTCGCCAATCTGCGCTTCGGCTTCGGCGCGGAGGCGGAGCGCAATGTCGACGAGGTGCTGGAACTGATCGGCCTCATCGAGGAGCAGGACCGCATCGCCGCCTATCTCAGCCACGGCCAGACCCAGTGGCTCGAGCTCGGCCTCCTGATCACGCAAAACCCAAAGATCATCCTGCTGGATGAGCCGACCGCCGGCATGACCCAGGCCGAGACGCACAAGACCTCGGAGATCGTCAACAACCTCAAGGGCCGTCACACGATCATCGTAGTCGAGCACGACATGGCCTTCGTGCGCGAGATCGCCGAGCGCATCACGGTGTTGCATCTCGGCCAGGTGCTGGCCGAGGGAAATGTCGAGCAGATCGAGAACAATCCGAAGGTGCGCGAAGCCTATCTGGGATCGAAGGGGATCTCGTGATGCTCGCCTTCGCCCATGTCGACAGTTTCTATGACCGCAGCCACATCCTGCACGATGTCTGCCTCGACGTGCCCGACGGCGAGGTGACCGCCGTGATGGGCCGCAACGGCACCGGCAAGACCACGCTGTTGAAGACGCTGATGGGGCTGACCGACCGGATGGGCGGCGAGATCAGGTTCGATGGCGACAACCTCGGCGCCAAGCCGACCTTTCAGCGCGCGCGGGCGGGCATCGCCTATGTGCCGCAGGGCCGTGAGATCATCCCGGACTTCTCGATCCGCGAGAACATCCTGATGGGCTCGTTTGCCCGCAGCGACGGCAAGCGCGAGATCCCGCCGCTGGTGGCCGAGCTGTTCCCCTATCTGATCGACAATCTCGACCGCAATGGCGGCGTGCTGTCCGGCGGTCAGCAGCAGCAGCTCGCGATCGCGCGCGCGCTCGCCGCCGATCCGAAGATCATCCTACTGGATGAGCCCAATGAAGGCATCCAGCCCTCGATCGTCGAGGAGATCGAGAACGTCATCATCCGCCTCAACCGGGACGTCGGGCTCACCGTCGTCCTGGTCGAGCAGAACGTATCGTTCGTCCGCCGCGCCGCGCATCGCTTCGCGATGATGGAGAAGGGGCGCGTGGTGGCGTCGGGCGAGATCGGCGAGCTCAGCGACACGCTGGTTCACCGCCACATGGCGGTGTGAGCTGGATGTCGCGGGGGGCAGGCAACGGTGCGTGAGGACCAAGAACCAGTGACCATAAAACCGCAAGGAGAGCGATATGCTGCACGGTGATATTACTTCCAGCAACGACACGGTGGGCGTCGCCGTCGTGAACTACAAGATGCCGCGCCTTCACACCAAGGCGGAGGTGCTCGCCAACGCCCGCAAGATCGCCGACATGATCGTCGGCATGAAGACTGGCCTGCCGGGCATGGATTTGGTGATCTTCCCGGAATATTCCACCCACGGCATCATGTACGACTCCAAGGAGATGTATGAGACGGCGTCCGTCGTGCCGGGCGAGGAGACCGAGATCTTTGCCGAAGCCTGCCGCAAGGCGAAGGTCTGGGGCGTGTTCTCGCTCACCGGCGAGCGGCATGAGGAGCATCCGAAGAAGGCGCCCTACAACACGCTGATCCTGATGAACGACAAGGGCGAGATCGTGCAGAAATATCGCAAGATCATGCCCTGGGTGCCGATCGAGGGCTGGTATCCTGGCAACTGCACCTACGTCTCCGAGGGGCCGAAGGGCCTGAAGGTTTCGCTCATCATCTGCGACGACGGCAATTATCCCGAGATCTGGCGTGACTGCGCGATGAAGGGCGCGGAGCTGATCGTGCGTTGCCAGGGCTACATGTATCCGGCCAAGGACCAGCAGGTGATCATGGCCAAGGCGATGGCCTGGGCCAACAACGTCTATGTCGCGGTCGCGAACGCCGCCGGCTTCGATGGCGTCTATTCCTATTTCGGCCATTCGGCGATCATCGGCTTCGACGGCCGCACGCTCGGCGAATGCGGCGAGGAGGATTACGGCGTGCAATATGCCCAGCTCTCGAAATCGCTGATCCGCGATGCGCGCAAGAACGGCCAGTCGCAGAATCATCTCTTCAAGCTGGTCCACCGCGGCTACACCGGCATGATCAATTCGGGCGACGGCGACCGCGGCGTCGCAACCTGCCCCTACGACTTCTATGCGAAGTGGATCGCCGATCCGGAAGGCACGCGCGAGATGGTCGAATCCTTCACCCGCTCGACCGTCGGCACCGAGGAATGCCCGATCGAGGGCATCCCAGCCAAGAAGGTCGCGCATCGCTGAACTGGAGTATAATGCGGCGCCGGCCGAACAGTCGGCCGGCGCACGCGAGACCATGAAAGAAAACCATGAAACAAGAGAGGATGCGCCGTCATGACTCTCGACTACGAAATCTACGACCTCGGCGACGTCAAGCTGCAGCGCGGCGCGACGCTGCGCGGCTGCGAGCTGGCGTACAAGACCTTCGGCACGCTGAACGCCGCGAAGGATAACGTCATCGTCTATCCGACCTGGTATTCGGGCCAGCACTACGACAATGAGTGGCTGGTCGGGGAGGGGCGCGCGCTCGACCCGAGCAAATACTTCATCATCATTCCGAACATGCTTGGCAATGGGCTGTCGTCATCGCCGAGCAACACGCCCGAGCCCTATAACGGCCCACGTTTTCCGCAGGTGACGGCCTACGACAATGTGCGCGTGCAGCACCGGCTGGTGACCGAGAAGTTCGGCATCAAGCACATTCGCCTTGTAACCGGCTGGTCGATGGGCGCGCTGCAGACCTTCCACTGGGGCGCGCTCTACCCCGACATGATGGACCTGATCGCGCCGTTCTGCGGCTCGGCGAAATGCTCGCGGCACAATTTCGTCTTCCTCGAAGGCGTGAAGGCGGCGCTGACCGCCGACGCAGTCTGGAAGGAAGGCTGGTACACCGAGAAGCCCGCCCGTGGCTTGCGTGCCGCGGCCCGCGTCTATGCCGGCTGGGGATTCTCCCAGGCATTCTATCGCGAGAAGCTCGATCTCGAGGCGCTTGGTTACTCCTCGCTGGAAGACTTCCTGGTCGCATTCTGGGAAGGTTTCTTCCTGCCCAAGGATCCCAACAATCTCCTGACCATGCTCTGGACCTGGCAGAACGGCGATATCAGCGACAACGAAATCTACAAGGGCGATTTCAAGGCGGCGCTGGGCGCGATCAAGGCCAAGGCCTATGTCATGCCTGGTCAGACCGACCTCTATTTTCCGCCGGAAGACAGCCAGTCCGAAGTGGAGCACATGCCAAACGCCGAGTTCGTTCCGGTTCCCTCGATCTGGGGCCACTTCGCGGGCGGTCCCGGCACCAATCCTGCGGATGTCGATTTCATCGACGCCAAGCTGAAGGAGCTGCTGGCGAAGTGACAGCCTGCAGCACGATGTGGGAAGGAGACTGCGATGCTGCGCATCGAACGCGTGCTCGGTAGCCGGCTGGAGCCGGAATTGTCCGAGGAGCTGCACCGGCTCGAGCACCGGGGCGCAGTCGATATCGTCAACGTGCCCGTGGCCGATCTGGCGCGGCGACGGCTTCTGATCACCACCCGCGGCGGCGTCGAGCTTGCGATCGCGCTGCCGCGCCACCAGAAACTGTTCGATGGCGCGGTGCTCGTGCTGGAGAACGACAGCGCGATCGTCGTGCGGGCGGCGACCGAACGCTGGCTGAAGCTCGAGCCGCGCTCGATCGCCGATGCGATCGAGCTCGGTTATCACGTCGGCAATCTGCATTGGCGTGTGCGCTTCGGCGGCGAGGTGCTGTTCGTGGCGCTCGAAGGCCGACCGGAGGATTACATCGCGCGATTGGAGGACATGGTCGCCTCGCGCCGTGTGGGCATCAGCGTGCTCGACGAGGAGGAAGACGTGCCGGATCATGCGGCATCGGAGGACGGCCACGATGGGCATCACGTCAACCAGCACGATCGAAGTCATTAAACGATGCTGTCGACCTTGCGCGCGCTATGGCAGGCGGATGGGGCGTTTCCCAGCGGCTCCTTCGCCTTCTCCTATGGGATTGAGGGCATCGTCGCCCTGCGCCACGGGCTGGACGCGCGCGAATTGAAACGGCTGGTAGCGGCGGCGCTGAAGCATCGCTGGGCCAGCTATGACCGGGTCGCGCTGTTGCGCGCCTTCCGCTGCAATGGCGATCTCGCCGTCATCGCCGCTGTCGATCGCGAGGTGGAGGCCTCGACGCTGGTCGAGAGCCTGCGTGTAGGCTCGCGCCGCAACGGAGCGTCGTTTTTGGCGTCGCATGCCCGGATCGGCAACGATCTTGCGGCCATCCTGCGCGATGTAGTGCGCTCCGGCGAATGCCTCGGCCATATCGCGGTTATGCAGGGCGCGGTGTGGTCCTCGGTCGGGCTCGACGAAAACCTGGCGCAATTGACCTCCGGCTACACCGTCGCCTCGGGCCTGATCACCGCCGCCATCCGGCTTGGCGCGGTCGGTGCGCTGCAGGGGCAGGAGGTGCTGGCTGATTGCCTGCCGCTGATCGAGCAGCTCACGATGAACGAAACGCCGCTCGAGCTCGAAAGCTTTGCGCCCTTCCTCGACGTCGCCGCGGCGCGCCACGCGCAGGCCGACCTGCGGCTGTTCGCCAATTGAGAGTGAGATAGCATGCTGCTGACGCCCACGGAACTGGAACGGTTGACGATCTTCAATGCCGCGGAACTGGCGCGCCGCCGCCGCGCGCGGGGACTGAAGCTGAACTATCCCGAAGCGGTCGCGATCATCACCGACGAGATCCTCGAAGGCGCGCGTGACGGCCGCTCGGTTGCCGACCTCATCGGTTATGGCTCTACGATCCTCTCCACCGACGACGTGCTGCCCGGCATTGCCGCGATGATGCATATCATCCAGGTCGAATGCGTCTTCGGCGATGGCACCAAGCTGGTCACGGTGCATGAGCCGATCCGCCCTCCGCCGGGTGCTGCCGCCGATGTCGAGCATCCAGGCGTGATCACCGTACGGGACGGCCAGCTCGAACTCAATGCCGGCCGGCGCAAGGTCAAGCTGGCCGCGGTCAACACCGGCGACCGTCCGATCCAGATCGGCTCGCATTTCCATTTCTTCGAGGTCAACAAGGCGCTCGAATTCGACCGCGCCGCCGCCTTCAACATGCGGCTCGACATTCCCGCCGGCACGGCCGTACGCTTCGAGCCCGGCGCGTCCAAGGAAGTGTCGCTGGTCGAATTCGGCGGACGCCGCGAACTGACCGGGCTCAACAACCTCACCGACGGCCTCGGCACCGATCCGGCCGTGCGGGACGCCGCGCTGGCGCGAGCCAAAGCACGCGACTTCAGGGGGGCATAACCGTGGCAATGATCGACCGGCGCGATTACGCCGCACTTTATGGGCCGACCACCGGCGACTCCGTCCGCCTCGGTGACACCTCGCTGATGGCCGTGGTCGAGAAGGATTACGCCGTCTATGGCGATGAGTGCCTGCACGGCGGCGGCAAGACCTTGCGCGACGGCATCGGCATGGCCGGCATCACCTCGGCCGAAGGTGCGCTCGACTTCCTGCTCTGCAATGTCGTGGTGATCGATCCCGTGATCGGCATCGTCAAGGGCGATCTCGGCATCAGGAACGGGCGCATCGTCGGCATCGGCAAGGCCGGCAATCCAGCGATCATGGACGGCGTCGATCCTCGGCTGATCGTTTCGACCGGCACCACCGTGCGCGATTGCGAGGGCCTGATCGCAACGCCCGGCGCGATCGATGTCCACGTCCATTTCGACAGCGCCGGCCTGGTCGAGCATGCGCTTGCCAGCGGCATCACCACCATGATCGGCGGCTCGCTCGGACCGATCACGGTCGGCATCGATTCCGGCGGCCCCTTCAATACCGGCAAGATGCTGCAGGCCGCCGAAGCGTGGCCGATGAATTTCGGCTTCCTCGGCCGCGGCAACTCGCATCGCGTGCCGCCGATGGTCGAGCAGCTCGAGACCGGCGTCATGGGATTGAAGCTGCACGAGGACTGGGGCTCGATGCCGGCCGCGATCGACACCTGCCTCCGCGTCGCGGACGAATACGATTTCCAGGTCCAGATCCACACCGATACGCTGAACGAATCCGGCTTCGTCGAGAACACGCTGGAAGCGATCGGCGGCCGCACCATTCACATGTATCACACCGAGGGCGCCGGCGGCGGCCACGCGCCCGATATTATCCGTGTCGCCGGCGAGATGCACTGCCTGCCGTCATCGACCAATCCGACCAATCCGTTCACGGTCAACACCTTCGACGAACATCTCGACATGACCATGGTATGCCACCACCTCAATCCGGCGATTCCGGAGGATGTGGCGTTCGCGGAAAGCCGGATCCGCGCGCAGACCATTGCGGCCGAGGACGTGCTGCACGACATCGGCGCGATCTCGATGCTCGGCTCCGACAGCCAGGGCATGGGCCGCATCCACGAGGTGATCTGCCGCACCTGGCAGCTCGCCTCGAAGATGAAGGACCAGCGCGGCACGCTGGCGGAAGATCGCGAAGGCTTTGGTGACAACGCGCGCATCCGCCGTTATGTGGCGAAGTACACCATCAATGCCGCGAGGACATTCGGCATCGCTGACCATGTCGGCTCGCTAGAAGACGGCAAACTTGCAGACATCGTGGTCTGGCGCCCGGCGTTCTTCGGCATCAAGCCGGAGCTGGTGATCAAGGGCGGCTTCATCGCCTGGGGCGCGATGGGCGACAGCGCGGCCTCGCTGATGACCTGCGAGCCGATGCTGATGCGCCCGCAGTGGGGCGCGTTCGGCCGCGCGCCGGCGGCGCTGTCGGCCTGCTTCGTACATCCGCTGGCGCTGCAGCGCGATCTCGCCGGCTCGCTCGGCCTGTCGAAGAAATTGCTGCCGGTGAAGGGGACACGCAAGCTCTCCAAGCGCGACATGCTTTGGAACGATCTCTGCCCGAAGATCTCCGTCGACCCTGAAACCTTCGACGTCTTCGTCGACGGCGCGCTTGCGACCTGTGAGCCGGCACGCGAATTGCCGCTGGCGCGGCGCTATATGCTGAGGTGATGCGATGCTCGACAAGCTGCGCCCTGCAGAGCGCACCGCAACCCACGCCAATCCTGCTGCGGCCCGTGTCGGCATCGGCGGTCCCGTCGGCTGCGGCAAGACCGCGCTGATCGAGGCGCTGATCCCGGTCCTGCAGCGCCGCGGTATCGATTTTGCCGTGGTGACGAACGATCTCGTGACCAAGGAGGATGCCGAGCGATTGCGCCGTTCCGGCCTGATCGATCCGGCGCGCGTCTCCGCGGTCGAGGCCGGTGCCTGTCCGCACACGGTGATCCGCGAGGACCCGACGCTCAACATCGCCGCCGGCGACGATCTGGAAGCGCGGTTTCCCGGGCTTGAGCTGATCCTGTTCGAATCCGGCGGCGACAATCTCGCCTCGACCTTCTCGCTCGACCTGGTCGATTGGTGGATGTTCGTGATCGATGTCGCCGGCGGCGACGACATTCCGCGCAAGAAGGGGCCGGGCCTGCTCCGCTGCGACCTCCTCGTCGTCAACAAGGTCGATCTTGCGCCATATGTGGGTGTCGAGCTCGAACCGATGCTAGCAGAGGCGGTCCGGGTGAGGGGCGGACGGCCGGTGCTTGCGACCAACGCGCGCGCCGGTGCCGGCATAGAGGCGGTTGCCGATGCGATCTCTGCCGCTGTCCTCTTCCGCATTTGACTCCGGCCGCAGCGCCGAAGCGCATCTCGCCGCGGACCTTGCCGGCGGCCGCACCGTGCTGCGGCGCCAGCATGTCGGCTACCCCTTTCACGTCACCCGCGGCTTCTACCTGGACGCGGCGCGGCCCGAACTGCTCACGCTTTATCTGCAGTCGGCCTCCGGCGGGCTCTATGCCGGCGACCGCCTCAAGCTCGATGTGGACGTTGCCGCCAATGCCGCGTTTCACCTGACGACGCAGGCGTCCACCGTCGTGCATGACGGACGCGAGGCCGGCACGCTGCAGCAGCAATCCATCACAGTCGGTCCGGGCGCGTTCTGCGCGATCGCGAGCGATCCCTGTGTGCTGTTTCCCGGCGCCGATCTGTGCCTCGACACCATCGCGACGGTGGCGGAGGATGCGGTGCTGTTCCTGGCCGACGGATTTGCCGTGCACGACCCGCGGCAGGCGGGACGGCCGTTCGCATCGTTCTCCAGCCGGCTGCGCATCCTGCGTCCCGACGGCCGCGTTCTGCTGCTCGATCGCGGATCTATCCGGGGCAATGAGGCGCGCGCCGGCTCGCTCGGCGACATGGCGGCCGCTGCGACCGTCGTGCTGATCGCTCCGCCGGACAAATTGCCCGATGTTGGAACCCTCGGCCAGATCGTTGATGGCTGCGGCTGCCTGTCGGGTGCTTCGCCTGCGCCGAACCAAGCTGGACTCGTGATGCGGATATTGGCGCCGGACGGCGGCACGCTCGCGCGCGGGCTCGAAGCGGCGTTCCATGTCGCCGGACGCGCGGCGCTCGGCTCCGATCTCGTGCGCCGGCGCAAGTAGGCTCAGCGCCGCGCCAGGCGGAAATAGAGTTCGGACAGTCGCCCCGGCAAATCCTCGATCCGGTGCACCATCATCGTGTTGCCGCGCCCGAAGATCCGCGACGCCGCCTGGATGCCGGCCTTGCCGAGCACCACGCCGTAGGCATCGACGCCGGCGTTCTTCAGGCCGAGCGCAGCGCGGCGCGCATCCTCGACCAGGTCGAGCGGATCGGACACGTCGATATCGGACGGCTCGCCGTCGGTCAGCACGATCACCAGCTTGCGGCCGGAATTGGTCTTGCCGATCACCTTTCCCGCATGGCGCAGCGCGGTGCCGAGCCGCGTCGACAGTCCCGATCTCAGCCCGGCGAGCCGGGCCACGCAGCTCCGGTCATACGGCTCCTCGAAGGATTTTACCGTGGTCATCCTGACGTCGTCGCGTCCGTCCGAGGCGAACGCCTTGAGGCTGAAGGGATCGCCGAGCCTTCCCATCGCCTCCGCCAGCACCGCAACCGCCAGGCGCTCGACATCTAGAATGGTCGCGCCGGAGGCGAGCCGGTCGCGCGTCGACTCCGAGACATCGATCAATAGCAGCGCCGCGAGATCGCGATGAACTGATGTCGACGAGCGGAACACGCGCGGATCCGGCGCCTGCCCGATGCGCAGCGCGATGCCGGCGTCGAGCGCGGCGTCGATATCGATGTCGTGGCCCCCATGCTGCCGGTTAAGACGAATGGTGCGGCCGATCCGTACCCCGCGCACCAGTCGTCCGATCCGGCTGCGCAGCGCCTCTGCATGGTCGAGCGCGGCTTCGATCAGGCGCGGATCGCCGACGTACGCCGCCACCTCGCGCACAATGGTCCATTCGGGGCGTTCGATGCCATGCGCGCGGTCCCATTCCGGATATTTTGCGATGATGGTGCCGCGCTCGTCCGGCGCCACCGGCCGGCCGCGTCCGAGCGTTTCACCTTGTTGGTCTGGTTCGTTGCCGTTGCCATCAGGCGCTTCCTGCCGCTCCATCCGCACTGCATCGACCGGCAGTTCCATCACCTCGCCTGAGGGAGGAGCGTTCTCGCCGAAGTCCCATAGTCCCAGGCCGTCGTCGCGATAGACAGGCTCGACGACGTAGGTCTTGACGTTGAACTGCACCCGCATCTGGCCGAGGTCATTGCCCAGCAGCATGCCGATCTCGCGGCTGATGGCGGGGTCGTCGATGCGAGGCAAGGCCGCCTGAAACATTGCGCGGCCCTTGACGACAAAGCTGTCGTCATCGACATAGGCGGGATCGAACAGCGCGCGCGCCAGCCGTGCCAGCAAGGTCGGTGCCGCCACCACACCCGACGGCGTCGCCACGTGATAGGGCGCCCACAGCCGCCGCAGGCCCGGCAATTGCCGCATCGCCAGCGTCTCGATACGGGCGTCCTCGACCAGATTGACGAGTGCGATCTGCAGCGGCTTCAGCGTGCCGACCGGAAACAGCCCGTTGCCCAGCACGAGATGCGCCTGCGCATGCGCCGCCGCGGCGCGGAACAGCGCTCGCGCCGCATCGCCCTGCACGCCGCGAAAGGTTTCCGGCAAGCGGATCAAGGGGCCGGCAATCGAGGTCCGCCGCTGCGGCGCCTGGCTGATGTCGGCGGCAAGGCTGCGCAGCAAAGGGGGCTTGCCCCAGAGCGCAGTGATGAACGCCTTCAGCTCGATCTCGGTTTCCAGGAATGTCACGCTGCCGACATCGCGCGCGATCATGCGGCGCGCGAGCTCGTCCTCGAGGTGGAAGAATGCCAGCCGTCGCGCCTTGTTGCCGGATGCCAATTTCAGTCCGGCCGCGACGAAATTCTCGAAGGCGTCGATCGTGCCGGGGGCGAGAATTGCGGCGATGTTGTCTGCGGTCGGCGCAACCGATTCCGGCGCCTGCTGCGCCAGCAGATCCATCACCCGCCACCATCGCGCCAAAGCCGGGCCGCTGCCGAAGAGGCGCGAGGCAATCGGCAGCGCCTTCAGGGCGGCGGTCGCAGCCTGCGCGCCGGCGTTTCGGCAGATGTCGGCCGCAATCTGGCCCGCTACCAAAAGCGGTGCGATTTCCCGATGGTCACCTGTGTTCTTGCTCGCCTCCCAATAGGCGATCAGGCAGGCGGGCCCGGCATTGACATGCGCGAGCGTCAGCACGGCGCCGGCCCAGGCTTCGAGCTCGTTCACACCGAAACGCTGCGAGAGATCGTCCCAGGCTATCAGGAACATCGGCCGCAGCGTCTCGCGTTGGAGCATCAAACGATGGATCCGGCGCGTCGCGCTGTCCTCCTCGTCGGGAGGCACCAGCTGCAGCGTGACCTGCTTGGCTGCGTTCACGGCAGGCAGGCCTGGATGGCGTCGCTGAGCGCCGCGCGGATGTCAGGGTTATCGGTGATCGGCAGCACGATGGAGGATTGCACGGCGACGTCGAGCGGCAAGCCTGCGCGCACCATCCGCCCGGCATGGATCAGCATGCGGGTGGAAGCGCCCTCGTCGAGGCCGTGGCCCTGCAGATTGCGCGAGCGCTGCGCGATCGCGACCAGGATGCCGGCAAGCTCGTCATCTGTGCCGCACTCGCGGACGATGATGGCGGCTTCCGTGGTCGGCGGCGGATAGGAGAAATCGATCGCGACGAAGCGCTGCTTGGTCGATTCCTTCAGATCCTTGACCGCGCTCTGGTAGCCCGGATTGTAGGAGATCGTGAGCTGGAAATCGCCGTGCGCCGGCACGATCTCGTTGTGCTTCTCCAGCGGCAGGATGCGGCGCGCGTCGGTAAGCGGATGGATCACTACGGTGGTGTCCTGCCGCGCCTCGACGATCTCGTCGAGGTAGCAGATCGCGCCGTGGCGCACCCCGAGCGTCAGCGGCCCGTCGTGCCACACGGTTCCCTGCGGCTCCAGCAGGTAACGCCCTGCGAGATCGGCGGCAGTCATGTCCTCATGCGCTGCCACCGTGATCAGCGGCTTGCCGAGCCGCCAGGCCATGTGCTCGACGAAGCGGGTCTTGCCGCAGCCGGTCGGTCCCTTCAGCATCACCGGCAGGCGCTCGGCATAGGCGGCCTGAAAGGTCTCGATCTCATGGCCGAGCGGCTGGTAGTAGGGCTCGTCGGCGATCCGGTAGGCGTCGAGATTCATGAAACATCCTCCGTGCATGACGAAGGATTGATGCCGCGAGGCCGAGCGCCACCGTCCCTCCGTGAATGGGATTGGCAGTCGTTGCCTTGGAACACGCTGCAGCATCGAAGCGTGCGAACAGGCGAATAGCGCCTTAGTTCAATTACAGCCCGAAAGGCCAGACAAAACAAGCGGATTCGAGCGGATCGGCCAGATCCCCATGGGCATGTACTGCACCTGAGCGGCAGGCGAACGACGGATCCATGTCAGCAATCCAACGTGGTCTCGCGCTCCCATTGCGTGAGGTGTCGTGAAAAGTCGTTCCACTCCTGGTGCTTGAGCTTCAGATAGGCCGGCACGTATTCGCCGAGGCTGTCGCTCAATAGTCTGGAGCCTTCCAGTGCTCGTAGGGCATCGAGCAGGTTGAGCGGGAGTTTCTTGACGTCCTGCACCAGATGGCCGTCAGTGTACATGTTGATGTCGAGGCGCCTGCCGGGGTCGCGGTTGCTCTGGATGCCATCGAGCCCGGCGGCCAGGATGGCGGCCTGCATGGCATAGGGATTGGCCGCGCCGTCAGCGAGGCGCAGTTCGAACCGTCCCGCTTCAGGTATTCGGATCATGTGCGTCCGGTTGTTGCCCGAGAAGGTGACCGTGTTCGGGCTCCAGGTTGCCCCGGACAGCGTGCGCGGCGCGTTGATCCGCTTGTAGGAGTTCACCGTCGGATTGAGAATGGCCGCCAGCGCGTCGGCAGAATGAATGATGCCGCCGATAAAGGCGTATCCGATCGATGAAATGCCGAGCTCGCCCTTTTCGTCTTCAAAGAGATTCCTGTTGCCCTTCCACAGCGAGACGTGGACGTGACAGCCGTTGCCCGTAAGGCCGGAGAACGGCTTCGGCATGAAAGTCGCGCGAAGCTGATGCTTCTCGGCAATCGACTTCACCATGTATTTGAAAAAGGCGTGGCGGTCGGCGGTAACCAACGCATCGCTATAGTCCCAGTTCATCTCGAACTGGCCGTTCGCGTCCTCGTGGTCGTTCTGGTAGGGATTCCAGCCCAGTTGGAGCATGCCGTCGCAGATTTCGCTGATCACCTCGTAGCGCCGCATCAGCGCCGACTGATCGTAGCAGGGCTTGGCCTGACGATCGGAGATGTCGCCGATGTTCTCCCCGTCCGGCGAGATCAGGAAGAATTCGCATTCGACGCCGCTCTTGAGCTGAAAGCCGCGGTCGGCCGCCGTCGCGATCAGTCTCTTCAGCATATTGCGTGGCGCCTGCTCGACCAGCTTGCCGCCCATCCATGGATCGGCGGCCAGCCAGCCGACCTCCGGCTTCCAGGGAAGTTGAATCAGGCTGTCCGGATCGGGAATGGCAAGGATATCCGGATCGGCCGGCGTCATGTCGAGCCAGGTGGCGAAGCCGGCGAAACCGGCGCCGTTCCTCGCCATGCCTCCGATCGCTTCGGCCGGAACAAGCTTGGCACGCTGGGTGCCCAGCAGATCGGTGTAGGAAATCAGGAAGTACTTGATCTTCCGTTCTTTGGCGGCTTCAGCAAGATCGATCGACATGGTGCCTCTTCATCAGCGGTAAGTGTCAGTATCGGTCCCGGCCAGGAGTCCAATTGGTGCCGACGAGCGGAACGCGCGCGATCGCAGCCGCTTCGACGGTGAGTGCGACAAGGTCTTCAGGTTCGAGATTGTGGACGTGGTTCTTGCCGCAGGCGCGTGCGATTGTCTGCGTTTCCAGCGTAAGAACGGACAGGAAGTTGGCAAGCCGCCGCCCCGCGACGACCGGATCGAGGCGCTTTGCAAGCTCCGGATCCTGCGTGGTGATGCCCGCCGGATCTAATCCCTCATGCCAGTCGTCATAGGCGCCGGCCGTCGTGCCGAGCTTGTTGTATTCGCTTTCGAGCGCCGGGTTATTGTCGCCCAGCGCGATGAGCGCCGCCGTGCCGATCGCGACCGCGTCGGCTCCGAGGGCGAGCGCCTTGGCGACGTCGGCGCCGTTGCGAATGCCGCCGGAGATGATCAACTGCACCTTGCGGTGCATGCCCAGTTCCTGGAGCGCCTTCACCGCGGGGCGCACCGCCGCCAGCGTCGGAATACCGACGTTCTCGATGAAGACCTCCTGCGTGGCGGCCGTTCCGCCCTGCATGCCGTCGATCACGACGACATCCGCACCGGCCTTCACGGCCAGGGCCGTGTCGTAATACGGGCGGCTCGCCCCAACCTTCACGTAGATCGGCTTCTCCCAATCGGTGATTTCGCGCAGCTCCTCGACCTTGATCTCGAGGTCATCGGGGCCGGTCCAGTCGGGGTGACGGGAGGCAGAACGCTGATCGATGCCTTCCGGCAGCGTGCGCATCTCGGCCACGCGCCTGGAGATCTTCTGTCCCAGCAGCATGCCGCCGCCGCCAGGCTTGGCGCCCTGGCCGACCACGATCTCGATGGCATCGGCGCGGCGCAGATCGTCGGGGTTCATTCCGTAGCGTGAAGGGAGATATTGGTAGACGAGGAGCGACGAATGAGCGCGCTCCTCGTTGGTCATGCCGCCGTCGCCGGTCGTCGTGCTGGTTCCGACCGCGCTGGCACCGCGGCCGAGCGCTTCCTTTGCCGTGCTCGACAATGCGCCGAAGCTCATGCCGGCAATGGTGACGGGCGTCTTGAGGTGGATCGGCTTTTTCGCAAAGCGAGAGCCGAGCACGACGTCGGTGCCACACTTTTCGCGATAACCCTCCAACGGATAGCGCGATATGGAGGCGCCGAGAAACAGCAGGTCGTCGAAATGCGGTACCCGTCGCTTGGCGCCGCCGCCGCGGATGTCATAGATGCCGGTGGCCGCGGCGCGCTGAATCTCAGAAATCGTGTAGCGGTCGAAGGTTGCTGAGAAGCGCGGTTCCGTTCTTATCGGTTTTGGGGCTGCCATCGTCTGCCGTCAGTAGGATGCAATGTTGTCGATGTGGAAGTTGTAGAGACGGCGTGCCGACCCATACATGCGAAACTCGTCGAGGTTGGCGTCTTCGACGCCGGCCCGGTGGAGCAGTGCGGCGAGGCGGGCCTTGTCCTCCTTCGCCATCGGCTTTTCGATACAGTCGGCGCCGAGACTCTTCACCTTTCCCCGCACGAAGATGGTCGCTTCGTAGATGGAATCGCCGAGGGCCTCTCCGGCATCGCCGAAGACGACGAGGTTGCCGGCCTGGGCCATGAAAGCGCTCATGGCGCCGATCGAACCCTTGACGATGATATCGATGCCCTTCATCGAGATTCCGCAGCGTGCGGCTGCGTCACCATCGACGATCAGCAGTCCGCCGTGACCGGTGGCGCCGGCGGATTGGCTCGCATCGCCCATCACATGAACGACGCCCGACATCATGTTCTCTGCGACGCCCGTTCCGGCATTGCCGTGAATGCGGATCGACGCCTGCTTGTTCATACCGCCGCAGTAATAGCCGACATGTCCGTTGATATCGATTTCGATGGGTGCATCGACGCCCGTTCCGATCGCATGCTTGCCGTTGGAGTTGCTGACTTCCCACAGGGTCTCGTTGGTATCAGGTACGAGACGGTGCAGCGCCGCGTTGAGTTCTCGGACTGTTTGCCGCTCCAGATCGATCACGGGCATTATCGACGTTCCCAAGCGTAGACGGTCGCCGGTTCGGGCTCGAAGACGCGGGCGTTCTCGATGCCTGGCAACGCCGAGAGGGCGCGAAACTCGGAGCCAAATGCGACATAGTCATCGGACTCGGCAAGGATGGCCGGTTTGCAGGCGATCGGATCGCGGAGCACGGCGAAGCCGTCGCGGGTACCGACGACGAAGGTGAAGAAGCCGTCGAGTGCGACAAGGCTGGACGTCAACGCCTGCTTGAGGCTGTCGCCTTCGCGCATCCGCCACGTCAGATAGCCCGCGGCCACCTCGGAATCGTTCTCGGTCTCGAAGACGAAACCTTCGCGCTTGAGGCCGCGCCGGACCGCGTTGTGGTTGGAGAGCGAGCCATTGTGGACGAGGCACTGGTCGGCGCCCGTCGAGAAGGGGTGAGCGCCATTAGTGGTGACCGCCGATTCAGTCGCCATGCGCGTATGGCCGATGCCGTGGGTGCCTTGCATCGCGGGCAGCGAGAACTGGTCGGCGACGCGCTCCGGCAGGCCGACCTCCTTGTAGATCTCCATCCGGGAGCCGGCGCTGACGAGATGTATCTCGGGATGATGCTCGCGCAGCCAGGCCAGGGCCTGCGCCTGTTGCTCACGGGGTATCGTCACCACGACATGATTGGAGCGCCGCACCAGATCGACCGGCGCTTTCAGCACCGCGCCGAGCCTCCTCGCCAGATCGCGGTCCACGGCCGCGTCGGCGGCGCGCAGCGTCAGCTTGATGAGATCGTCGGCCCCTGCGCCATAGATCGCTATGCCTGCGCTGTCCGGACCGCGGGCCGACATCGTCGCGAGCATGCGCGAAAGGTGTTCGCCCAGCTCCGGCTGAAGCTGTTCGTTCTTGAGAAACAATCCGACAATGCCGCACATGCGCTGCTCCCTGACTTGGAGAGCAAATGTAGCAGCTTCGGACGCTTCGTCAATCGTGAGGAATAAGTTTTTCCTGATAAGAAATTGGGCGCAATGAGGCAGAATTAGGCGGGGCGCCGCGGATACACGATGATCGAGAGGTAAGTCATCGGCCGCTTCACCAGCACTTCGGGCCCATGCAGCGCGCCGGAGTCGAACAGCATGGAATCGCCCGGGCGTAACCGGTAGCTCTTGTTGCCGTGACGGTAGATCACCTCGCCGGTGAGCATGTAGATGAACTCTGTGCCGGCGTGCTGGAATCCCGTATAGGCCTCGGCCTCTTCCTTCAGCGTGATGAGGTACGGCTCGACGACGACGTCCTCGCCGCTCACATGTCCGAGCAGTTGGTACACATGTCCCACCTTGGTGCCGCGTCGTTCGATGACCACGCCTTGCTTGGCGCGAACGAAGGAGCAGTCGCGCCGCTCCTCGGATGCCGCGAACAGCAAACTAAGCGGCACAGTAAGCGCGTTCGCAATCGACTGTAGCGTGGAAAGCGACGGCGAAATCTGGCCGTTCTCGATTTTCGAAAGCATGCCGGCCGAGATGTTCGCGGCGCTGGCCAGATCAAGCACCGAGAGATCCTGCTGACGTCGGGTATCCCTGATCTTCGCGCCGAGCGCGCGCTCCAGACTTCGGCTGCTTTCGATCGGCGCATTCGAGCCCGTGCGGTAGTCCGAATTCTCGATGACCGTTTCCTTCGGCGTTGCCGCGCTCTTTCTTTTCATCTGCATGTTATCCCGTTCTTATCAGCGCAAGTCGTAACACGATGGCAGGCGGAGGCGGTAAGAATTTTTCAGCCCGCAACCGCGACGTGTGACTTGGCGTCTGACTTGGCGCCGCGCCGCGGCTTCGTCGGCTCGCAGAACTTCCGAACGATGTCGCGATCAATCGCGGCCGTGCAGTTGCGTCGCCCGACGCAGTAAAAACCGAGCTGTCCTCATTGTAACTGTCAGTGCACAAATTTTACTCTTGAGAAAGTTCGGGTCACTTGTATCGTTTAGAAAATAGATTTCGTGTAGAGAAAATCACTTGAGAGGCTGTTATGCGGGCAGATCGTCGTGGTTTCATGAAAGCAACGCTCGGAGGTGCGACGGTCCTCGCCGCTCCATACGGGTTCGTAAAGAGCATCAATCAGGCGTGGGGAGCTCAGTCCTGGATCAAGAAGGGCGAGCCCATCAAGGTCGGGCTCCTGTTCTCGCTCACCGGCGGCCTTGCAGTGCCTGAAGAGGACTCGACGCTCGTGATGCAGTACGCGATCGATGAGATCAACAAGGCCGGCGGCATCGCCGGTCAACCGATCGAGCCGGTGATCGTCGACGCGAAGTCGGACTTCAACGTCTATTCGGAGAAGACCAAGGAACTCATCCTGCGCAATCGGGTCGTCGCGCTGTTCGGCTGCTACACCTCGGCGAGCCGCAAGGCGATCCTGCCGACCGTCATGGCGCAGAACCACCTGCTTTACTACCCGACCTGCTATGAGGGCGCGGAATGCACTCAGAACACGATCTGCACCGGTCCGCTGGCGAACCAGCACTCGAAGGACCTGATTCCGTTCATGGTCCAGCAGTTCGGCAAGAAGGTCTTCTTCGTCGGCTCCAACTATGTCTGGCCGAAGGAATCCAACAAGAACGCCAAGGTCTGGCTGCAGCAGGCTGGCGGCGAACTGCTCGGTGAGGAATACATCCCGCTCGGCAGTTCGGAATTCGGCCCCGTGCTCAACAAGATCCGGGAGGCGAAGCCGAACTTCATCTTCTCGACCGTGGTCGGTGCATCCGACATCGCTTTCCACAAGCAGTTCAAGCAGGAGGGCTTCAAGGTCGACTCGATGCCGATTGCTTCGCTCACTACGGGCGAGATCGAAACCCGCGCGATGGGCAACGAGTTCGGGGCCGGCCACTTTCTCTCGGCGCCGTATTTCCAGGGGCTCGACAATCCGACCAACCACAAGTTCGTGGAGGGATTCCTGAAGAGCAAGTACGGCAAGAACGGTGTCACCCACTACAATATGGAAGAGACCTATCTTTCCGCCTACGTCTTCAAGTACGGTCTCGAAAAGGCCATCGCCAAGGTTGGCCTGGAGGAGGTGACGCCGCGCGCGATCCGCGACAGTACCGGCGGCATCAAGGTCGAGGATGCGGTTTCCCCGGAAGGACTGATCTGGATCGACGATCAGAACTTCAACGCCTGGCTGAAGCCGAAAATCGGCCAGTGCCAGGCCGACGGCAGCTTCAAGATCGTGAAGGCTTCGGCAGAGCACGTCGCGCCGGACCCGTATTCGATCTATCCGGACCTCGGCAAGTGCACGGCGGACGGCCTCAAAGCTGCCGACGGCAAAGTGCGCAAGAGCGTGATCTGAACACAGCGAAAAACAGCAGCCGTGGCGTGCGCGTCGCGCGCCACGGTCGGCTTGGCACGGAGCGAGCTATGGCGGTCGGATCGTTCTTCACGTCCTTCGATCTCAGCGCGTTCATCAACGCGCTGATCCTCGGAATCAGCATTGCCAGCATCTGGCTGATTGCTGCGTTGGGGCTCACGATCATCTATGGCGCGGTCGGCGTGATCAACATGGCCCATGGCGAGTTCATCATGCTTGGCGCCTACAGTTCGTACATGTTGCAGAGCTTCCTTGGGCTGCCTTTTCTGTTGTGCGTTCCGGCTTCTTTCCTGATCGTTGCCGCGGTCGGCCTGATCCTGGAACGCGGATTGATCCGCTACCTCTACAAACGCCCGTTGGATACGCTGCTTGCCACGTTCGGCGTATCGCTTGTGCTCATGCAGGGGGTGCGACTGATCTTCGGCAGCGATCCCAAATATCTTGCGGTACCGCCGATCTTCTCGAGCAACATCCAGTTCGCCTTCGTCAATATTTCCGTTTTCCGCGTGGTGGTGCTCCTGGTCACCATCGCGGTCGTCGTGGCGCTCTGGGCCCTGTTCTACCGGACGCGCTTCGGCGTCCAGGTGCGCGCGGTGACGCAGGACAAGGAGATGGCGGCGTCCTTCGGCGTCAATGCCGATCGCGTCTACATGCTGACCTTCGCGCTTGGCGCGGGCCTTGCCGGTCTCGCGGGATCTCTTTTCGGTGTTCTCAATATCGTTCTGCCCACGATGGGGGCGGCCTATGTGGTGCAGGCCTTCCTCGTGGTCGTGGTCGGCGGTGGCACGCTGGCGGGCAGCGTGGCAGCGGGTGGCGCGACCGGCGAACTGCAATCGATCTTCGCCTATTTCACCAACGACACTTTCGCCCGCTTCGTGCTGTTCGTGATGATCGTGGTGTTCCTCCGGATACGGCCACAGGGCTTGTTCGCGCCATCCGCAAAGCGTCGGTGAAGGCTGCGGCACCGGGATCGGGAAGGGAATGGCGAAATGAATCTCTATCACAAGGTAAGCGCGCAATGGCTGGCCTATCTGGTCTTCTATGCCGTGCTTGCAATGGTGCCTTTGGTCGTGAGCGATAATTTCCTGCTTAATCAGCTCTCGACATATGGCGTGTTCGCAATGCTCGCGCTTTCCGTCAGCCTGTGCTGGGGCTTCGGTGGCATCCTCAATCTCGGACAGGGTATTCCCTTTGGTCTTGGCGCCTACGGCATGGCGATGACCATGCAGATGCAGTCGCAAGACGAATCGAACCCGATGCCGCCCTTCATGCTCAACAACAGCCTGGATCACCTCCCGCTGTTCTGGGTACCCTTTGGCAATACGACGGTCGGCATCGTGCTGGCGCTGGTTGTCCCGACGGTGTTCTGCGCGATCTTCGGCGGGCTGATGTTCCGCGCCCGCGTGTCCGGCCCGTTCTTTGCGATCATGACGCTCGCGATGCTGAGCGCGTGGTACACGCTGATCCTCGACATTCAACCTTATACCAACGGCGTCAACGGCATCACGCCGCCGGCTGCCCTGAAGCTCGGGGAACTGGTGGTCGATCCCTATAGCCCGGGCGCGTACTGGCTGGTGCTCGGTCTGTTGATCGCCGCAACTGTGGTGGCCAAGCTGATGACGCTCAGCCGGTTCGGCCTCGTCGTACAGTCGATCCGCAATGACGCCGAGCGGGTCCGCTTCCTCGGCTACAATGTTGCCGGCTACGAGACCGCCATCTACACCGTGTCCGGCCTCTTTGCCGCCGTGGCCGGCTGCTGCTGGGTCATCCTGACGCAATATGTCTCGCCGGCACAGTTCGATACCACCTTCAGCCTTTCGATAGTGATCTGGGCCGGCATCGGCGGGCGCATGTCGCTGATGGGCGCCATCCTCGGCGCCTTCCTGATCCAGGGCGCGCAGAGCTATCTGGGCGACGCGTTCCTCAATACCTGGCTCCTGATCCTCGGCGGATTCTTCATCCTGGTCGTGCGCTTCCTGCCGAAGGGACTGATCGGGCTGGTCGAAAGTGCGCTGGGCCGGATCTCGATCGGCTCGAAGAAGGGCGGCAACGGCGTTTCCGCCCCGCGCCTCTATCCGCAGCCAGGCGAGTAGGGGGCGGTCATGGGGTTCCTGGAAATCCGCAACCTCTGCAAGAGCTTCGACACCGTCTCGGTGATCAACGACTTCAGCTTCGAGCTCGTGGAACAAACGCTGTGCTGCCTCGTCGGGCCGAACGGCGCCGGCAAGACCACGACCATGGACCTGATCACCGGCCGGCAGAAGCCGACCTCGGGCCGGATTCTGTTCTGCGATGACGATATCACCGGTCTCGACGAGCACGAGATCGCCCGGCGCGGCATCGGCCGCAAATTCCAGGTGCCCGCGGTGTTCCGCGATCTGACGGTGCGGCAGAACCTCGAAGTCGCTTACAGCCGCAGCACCAACCCGCTGAAGAATTTCTTCCGCTTCAGGGAGCCGTTCTTCGCCGAGAAGCTCGAGGAGATCCTCGCGCTGACGGGGCTTGGCAACCGCCTGAACGTCGAAGCGGGCATCCTGTCGCACGGCGAGACCCAGTGGCTCGAGATCGGGATGGTGCTGATGCAGAATCCGCGCCTTCTTCTGTTGGACGAACCGGTCGCCGGCATGACCGAATCCGAGATCGAGAAGACCGCTGAGATATTCAACCGCCTCAAGCAGACCAACACGCTCGTCGTCGTCGAGCACGACATGGCCTTCGTCCGCCAGATCGCCGACATGGTCACGGTGATGCATATGGGCAGCTTGCTCGCCCATGGATCGATCGGCGACATCGAGGCCAATGAACGCGTGCGCGAGGTCTATCTCGGCGAGACGGAGGACGCGTGACCATGTTGCTGTCGATGGACCGCGTCACCTCCTATTACGGCAAGACGCCAATCCTGAAGGATTTCTCCTTCGGCGTGGAAGAGGGCAAGTGCCTCTGTGTGCTCGGCCGCAATGGCGTCGGCAAGACCACGTTGATGCGAACGATCATGGGCCTGACCGACAGGTCGGTTGGCGAGATCACCATCGAGGGGCAGGACATCGCGTCCTCGCCAACCCATCTCCGGGCCAGGCTCGGTATCGGTTACGTGCCGCAGGGGCGCGGAATTCTCTCGGAGTTCACCGTCCGAGAGAACATTCTCCTGGGTACCTTCGCACGCCACGATGGCCGTCCCGAGATTCCCGAGATTTGCCTCCAGATGTTCCCCTATCTGAAGGCCAATCTCGACCGCCGGGCAGGCCTCCTGTCCGGCGGACAGAAACAGCAGCTTGCGATTGCTCGCGCGCTGGCGGTCGATCCGAAGATCCTTCTGCTCGACGAGCCCACCGAGGGCATCCAGCCCAATATCGTGCATGAGATCGGCGAAACCTTGCTGACGCTCAACCGCAAGCTCGGCATCACGCTTCTCCTGACCGAGCAGCACATCCGCGTGGCTCGGCGGCTGGGGGATGCATTCCTCATGGTCGACAATGGACGCGTGGTCGCCGGCGGCCCGATGGCCGAACTCACCGATGACGTGATCCACAAGTATCTCACCATCTAGTCAACACGGAGCAGATAGATGATTCCGATACCCCGGCCCTCTTCGTCCGATGCGCAGCGCATGATCAAGGAGCACAAGGAATGCATCGACTCCATGAAGGGGGTCGCCGGCAACAGCGTGCTCAAATGCGCGACGCCGGGCGACACCACCACGGTCACGGGAGGCATTCACGAGGACTTCCAGCTCAATCGCGTCCTGCTGCGCATGCGGGCGCAGCCGGCGAAAGGCAAGCTCGTCGTCGTCTGCACCAAGGTCGAAAAGGAGTGGCGCATCGCCCGCCTTTCCGGCATCCGCGGCGTGCCGCCGGAATTCATCAACGACAAGGTCTATGACAATGAGCAGGACCCGCAGCATGACATCTTTCTGATGCGGCTGGAGGAGTTCGCTGAGTACGACGGTTTCCCGGAACACTTCCGCGAGGGATGGAAACGCCGAGACGACATGTGGGCGACGACCTGAAGGTTCAATGAGAAAAGTCAACTGTTGAGGGCACAATCATGAGTTGGATGACGATCACCGGCTACGCTGACAAGTTCAGCGTCCATCCGGGAGACACCATCAAGTTTTTTGTCAATTGCGACGGACCGGCCGACTACCAGGCGGAGATCGTCAAGATGATCCATGCCGACACCAATCCGCGCGGGCCGGGATTCATCGAGGAGAAGATCCAGGCTTCCTGCAACGGCACGTACAAGGGCATGAAGCAGGAGATCTACAGCGGCTCCTACGGATTCGTGGTCGACAAGCCGCAATTCTGTCTGGAAAGCGTAACGCTGCAGTGCTGGATCTGGCCGACCGCGCCGAAGACGCATCCCAAATACTGGAAGCACGGCGCGCAGGGCTTGGTCACCAAGTGGCACGACGGCAACGGATACGGGCTCTTCATCAACGAAGCCGGCTGCGTCGAATTCCGCGTCAACGACCAGGTCATCACCACCGGCGCGCCGCTTCGCGATCATGCCTGGCACTTCGTGGCGGCGTCGTTCGATGCCAAGACCGGAGAAGCCATTCTCTATCACGAGCCGCAGATCGTCTACGCACTTGATCCGGAGATACCACCGGTCACGAAGAAACTCTCGACCAAGCTCACCTATGCGCCGGGAACGCCGACCGTGATCGCCGGCTATTGCGGCTCGTTCAGCGACGCCCCGCAGGGCAAGGCTTCGGTGCCGGCGGGCATCCTCATCAAGGGACATTACAACGGCAAGATCGACAGTCCGCGGATCTGCAACAGGGCGCTGAGCCGGCTCGAGATCGAGACCATGAAGCTCGGTGCGCAACCGGGTCTCAGCGAGCGGCGCAATTCGGGCCCGACCGGCAAGCTCTCCGAGGCCATCGCCGCATCATGGGATTTCTCCGACGGGATCAACACGCTAGTCGGGAAAGACAAGGGGCCATATTTGTTCCATGCCACGATCGTCAATTGCCCAACCCGGGCGATGACCGGCTACAACTGGGAAGGCCAGGTGTTCGACTGGAAGGTCGCACCGGAACAATACGGCGCCATCCATTTCCATGACGACGATATCGATGACGCCCGCTGGAGCACGAGCTTCGAGTGGAACGTGCCGAAGGGCACGGGCAGCAAGTTCTACGCCGCGAAGCTGACGGCGAAGGACGGAAGCGAGGACTACATCCCGTTCTGGGTGGTGCCTCGCGTCGGCGAAGAGACCGCGAAGATCGCCTTCATGGTGCCGACCATCAGCTACATGGCCTATGCCAACGAGCATCTCGCCAACAATGCCGGCGGCGCCGAACTGCTGGTCTATCGGGTGCCGATCATGCAGCAGCAGAACATGTTCCTGTCGGAGCATCGCGAATACGGTGGATCGATCTACGACACCCACACCGATGGCAGCGGTCTTTGCCTGTCGTCGCGGCTGCGGCCGATCCTCAGCATCCGGCCGAAGTACGATCACTTCCTGGCGCAGGCACCCTGGCAATACCCGGCCGATCTGCACATGATCTACTGGCTGGAGAAGAAGGGCTACGAGTATGACGTGATCACCGACGAGGACGTCACCTATGATGGCCTTGCGCGGCTTGAGAATTACAACGTTATCATCACCGGCTCGCATCCCGAGCACAACAGCGGACCGCAGCTCGATGCGCTCCACAACTACATGCAGCGCGGCGGCCGCTTCATGTATATGGGCGCGGACGGCTGGTACTGGGTGCACTCCTATCATCCCGCATATGACGGACAGGGTCGCGGCATCGTCACGGAGATGAGGCGCTGCGAAAGCGGCATTCGCACCTGGCGTGCCGATCCCGGCGAATATTATCACCAGGGCACGGGCGAACTCGGCGGCATGTGGCGGTTCCGCGGACGCTATCTGCATACGGTAGCCGGCACGGGCATGTCGTCGGAAGGTTTCGACATCTCGACCTACTATTCGAGGACTCCGGAGAGCAACGACACGCGCGTAGCCTGGGCCTTCGAGGGCATCTCCTACGACGAGAAGCTCGGAAATTTCGGTCTCGTCGGCGGCGGCGCCGCGGGCACCGAGCTCGACATCGTGGATACCATGCTCGGCAGCCCGCCGCACACGCTGGTGGTGGCAACCTCCGCAGGGCGCCACACAGAAGGCTATCTGCTGGTCATGGAGGACTACGGCTTCAACCAGCAGGGCCTTGACGGAACTCAGCACCCGCGCGTGCGCTCCGACATCGCCTATCATGAGACGCCAAACGGTGGCGGATCGTTCGCGTTCTCGTCGATCGCCTTCTGCGGCGCGCTGCCCTGGAACAACGGCGACAACAACATCTCGACGCTGGTCGGCAACGTACTGAACCGCTTCATGCAGGACGGTCCATTGCCGATGCCAGATCCGGAGGCGATCATCCATCGTGGCCGCGCCGACTACGACCAGCCGATGAACAAGGCGCGCAAGTAGCGCAGGAGAGGACGACGAAGGCGGCGCGGGTTTTTGCCAGCGCCGCCTCCGTGACGGAGGCGCAACGATGCTGACTCATCCGGATACGGTCTATATCGACGCGGGTATCGATTTCCTCGATCCCCGGCTCTATTCATCGTGTCGCGCGCCGTTCGGGCTCGCGACGATGCTTCCCCGCCGCGCCTATACATCGGAGGTGTTCGAGCGCCTCGAGAACGAAAAGGTCTGGACGCGGGACTGGGTCTGCATCGGCACGTCGCCCGAAATCCCCGATCCGCTCGATCTGCTTCCCTATACGATCGGCCAGCACGCGATCCACGTTCAGCGATTGCCCGATGGCGGTTTGCAGGGACGGTTCAACAAGGCGCAGCACGGCGGCTGCCGGACGATACCGGCACAGTGCCGCACCGGCAAGAAGACCAGATGTTCCTACACCTCCTGCGGATTCAGCCGCGACCGCGACGTCATCCTCGCCAACGCCCTCGCCGAGATGTCGCCGCAGATGGGTCAGTATCTCGGTGCCGTGCCGGAGCGCCTTCTGCCGGTGAAGGTCAGGACCTCTGGCCCGCTGATCTTCGCGAACATCGATCCGACGCTGGACGCCGAACAGCGGCCGCTGCTTCCGGAATGGACGGAGAACCTTGTGCGCCTGGAAGGTCACTGGCAGGAACACCGTTCGAACTGGAAGCTTGCGGGTGCGACGATCGTCGACATCGCGCGCTCCAGCCTCGCCGGTGGCGGCGCCACCAACCATGTCAGCGCCGAATGGACGTTTCCCAATCTCGTTCTTGTCCGGTCCCGCTACGCAACCCTTGTGGTGGTGTTGCAGCCGACCGCACTGGACCAGACG
The DNA here is from genome assembly GCF_029990105.1 of Bradyrhizobium sp. Arg237L. Taxonomy (NCBI): domain Bacteria; kingdom Pseudomonadati; phylum Pseudomonadota; class Alphaproteobacteria; order Hyphomicrobiales; family Nitrobacteraceae; genus Bradyrhizobium; species Bradyrhizobium sp. Arg237L. The sequence goes on from NZ_JAQMIL010000005.1 coordinate 127,745, forward strand.
CTCTGGCGGCTCTCCTTCTTCAGCCCGCCTGAGCTCTCGCGTTCCGCACATGAGGACGCATGCGGCGGCCTCATGCGCCTGCTCGACCAGGCAGCCGGGCAGGCGTCCTCGCTGCAGGAGAAGATTGAGCTCTCGCTCGCGTCGGATCCGTCCGAGTCAAGCCGCGCCGGCTGGCTGTTCAACCAGGCCTTGATTGAGCGGGTCACCCGACATCATGTCGCCTACTGGAGTGCCCCCTTGATGCGAGCTTGAAGGGAGGAGGTGCATGGTTTTCAGCGTACAGCAGGTCAAGTACGAATTCCTCGCCTACATCAAGGAATTCGATCAGTCGTTTTCGAGCTGGTGCGTCGGCATCTCCGACGCGCCGAAACAGACGCTGTTCGAGCAGCACGGCGTGCGTGCCGACGCGGATCCCTGGCTTTACAAGCAGCTCCTGACTCACCGGGCGGCGCGCACGGTCTATGATTATTTCGTGGGTCATCTGAAGACGGCGGGCGTCCAGCCGGCGGGCGACTCCAACGATTTCGACTGTGTGTATCTGTTCAAGATGGCACCCCATACGCGTCAATGAGGAGAAGCCCATGCTGACCACCGCCGATGGAGAAGCCGCCTTTATCGATCGCGACTACGCGAAAGCGCGCGAAATCTGGGAGCCGCTCGCCGAACGCGGCGATGCCGAGGCCGAGGCATGGCTCGGTTCGCTCTATGCCAACGGGTTCGGGATCGAGAAGGATCCGACGCGCGCCTTCGCGCTGTATCTGCGCGCGGCCGAGAAAGGCAATCCGCTCGCGGCGAACAATGTCGGGGCGATGTATGCCAAGGGCGAGGGCGTCGCGACCGATGCGGTGCGGGCGGCGTCATGGTTTCACCGGGCCGCCAAACAGGGCGATGCGCTGGGCCAGTTCAACTACGCCGTCGTGCTGACCAAGGGACAGGGCGTGGACGCTGATATGAAGCAGGCGGTGGAATGGTATCGCCGGGCCGCCGAGCGGGGACATTACCCGTCGCAGGGACGACTCGGCTATTGCTACGCCAAGGGACTCGGCGTTGCCACCGATCCGATCGAGGCGTTTGTCTGGCTCAGCGCGGCGGCACAGCACGGCGTCGGGCTTGCGATGGCCGAGCTCGAAGAGTTGGTACGTGGCATGGGCGAGGAGCAGAAGCGCGAAGCGCGGCGTCGCCTTGCCGAGCGGCTCAGTGCGCGAAACGCAGCGCGGCTGTCGGCCTGAGTATTGAGGCGGCCGCGCGGCTTCGGCACGAGGTCGCCCCAACCGCGGTGAGCTGCCTACTTGCCGCGCCCGCCGGCGGTCAGCAGGGTATTCTGCAGCAGGCAGGCGATCGTCATCGGCCCGACGCCGCCCGGAACGGGCGTGATCGCACCGGCGATATGCCGGGCCTCTTCAAAGGCGACGTCGCCGACCAAGCGTCCCTTCGCTGCGCCTGCGGTGGGCAACCGGTTGATGCCGACATCGATCACGATCGCGCCGGGCTTGATCCAGTCGCCGCGGACCATTTCCGGCCGGCCGACGGCCGCGATCAATATGTCGGCCTGGCGGCAGACGGCCGGCAGGTCGCGACTGCGCGAATGGGTCATCGTCACCGTGCAGTCGGCCTGCAGCAACAGTTGCGCGATCGGCTTGCCGACGATGTTCGATCGTCCCACCACGACGGCGTGCAGGCCGCGCAGGTCGGTTGCAACGGTTTGCAGCAGCATCATGCAGCCGAGCGGCGTGCAGGGCACAAGGCTGGGCAGGCCCCGCATCAGGCGTCCGGCATTTTCCGGATGGAAGCCGTCGACGTCCTTGGCCGGATCGACGGCGCGGATGACGCCGTCCGTGTCGATATGTTGCGGCAGCGGAAGCTGCACCAGGATTCCGTCGACCTCTTCGTCGGCGTTCAGCCGCGAAATGAGCGTCAGCAGCTCGTCCTGCGATGTCTCGGCCGGAAGGCGGTATTCGAACGAGCGCATCCCAACGGCAACGGTTTGACGTGCCTTCGAGCCGATATAGACCTCGCTCGCGGGATCGTTGCCGACGAGGATCACGGCCAGTCCGGGAATGCAACGGCGCTGCTCCTTCCAGCGTGCGATCTCGGCTGCGATCTGAAGGCGCTGCCGCTCCGCCGCCGCATTGCCGTCAATGATGGTCGCTGTCATCGTTCAATCCCTGAAGACCACGGTCCGGACGCCGTTGAGAATGACGCGGCCATCGATATGCCAGAACACCGCCCGGGACAGCACGCGCCGCTCTATGTCGCGTCCCTTGCGGACCAGGTCGTCCGGCTGATCCTGATGCGAGATGCGCTCGACGTCCTGCTCGATGATCGGTCCTTCGTCGAGATCGGCCGTCACGTAGTGCGCGGTCGCCCCGATCAGCTTGACGCCACGGCTGTGGGCCTGGTGGTAGGGCCTCGCACCCTTGAAGCCCGGCAGGAAGGAATGGTGGATGTTGATGCAGCGTCCGGCGAGCTTGGCGGACAACTCGTCCGACAGGATCTGCATGTAGCGCGCGAGGACGACGAGATCGACCTTTCGTTCCCCCACGATCTTCCAGATCGCAGCTTCCTGTTGCGGCCTGGTCTGTGGAGTGACTGGGAGATGGTCGAAGGGAATGCCAGTCAGGTCGTGATGGATGTAGATCTCGCGCGGATGGTTCGAGACGATGCCTGCGATGTCGATCGCAAGCTCGCCGATCCGCCAGCGATAGAGCAGGTCGGCAAGGCAATGATCGAAGCGCGAAACCAGGATCAGGAGCCGCGGCCGTTCGGCCTGGGCACGCATCGTCCATTTCATCTGCAGGCTGTCCGCGAGTGACAGAAGCGCCTCATGAAAGGCGGCGATCTCGCCGCCGGCTACGAAGTTGAACCGGATGCGGGCGAAGAAGACGTTGGTCTCGACGTCGTCATATTGATGCGCCTCCTGGATGTTTCCACCGCATTCGAACAGGGCGCGGGCGACGGCGGCGACGATGCCGGGGCGGTTCGGGCATGAGAATGTCAGGATATGGCTGTTGGTCGGCATGGCGGATTGCTTCGGCGCTGAAGGTGTGAGGTCCTGATGAGAAGCTATTGCTGGACTGCCCCTTGCCATTGGCAGCCGAATTCGGCTGCGCTGCTCGCGAACCACTCCCAGAAGCTTTGGGAGAGGCTACGGAACAGGGCGATCTCGAAACAGGCGCTGCCGTCCGCGCCATCGTCGCACCGCCAGATGGTGGCGCCGATATGCGAGACGATCGTGGTCGCCGCGTCGCCTGGCTTGAACGCGCGCGGATCCAGGTCGATGGGGAAGCCTTTGGCGAGCGTGTCCCGGATGGCGGGACCGCCGACGCGAAACACCACATAGCCGCCGCTTTGATCGGATACAGAGGCGAGCGGCGTGACGAGCGCCCGGAGCGAGCCGCTGAACACGTGGCCACCGCCTTCGCTCAATGCCAGCCAATGATGTGGACCGATGCCGGTGAAGGATACGGAGCCGGCGCGCACGATGGCGGGCCGACCAGGCAGCTCGAGCAGGAAATGCTGTCGGATGCGTTCTCGCAAGGATGCGTCCTGCCCGTGGCGCGCCTGCATGGTGGCGATCCCAAGACCGCAGCGCTCGGTGATCGTCACGCCGCCGCCGGGCCGCTGCGGCAGACCTGCAGCCGGCAAGGCAGGCAGCCCGGAGAGTGCCATGTCAGCCATGGAGACGCTTTCCTTCGGGATCAAAGAAGATGGGGGAGACCAGTTCGATCTCAGTGTCGCCGCCGCGTACCGGATCATAGGCGCGCAGGCGTTGTCCGATCCGCGACGGCCCGCGCTTGATGAAGCCCAGACCGATCCAGTGTCCGAGCATCGGCGAGAAGGCGGCCGACGTGACATAGCCTTGGTCGTTCTCCATGGTCGCCTGGGCTCCTGGCGCCAGAACATGCGCGCCGGCGCGAAGCCGCGTGGCCTTGTCGATGGGCTGGATCCCGACCAGCGCCGGCCGCTCCGGGTCGACGAGTCCGGGGCGCTCCGCCAGCACGCGGCCGATAAAATCCTTCTTCTTCGACATCATGCGACCAAGGCCCAGATCGGCCGCAGTCGTCATGCCGTTGAGTTCGTTGCCGGCGACGTGTCCTTTCTCGATGCGCATCACGCCGAGCGCTTCGGTGCCGTAGGGCGCGACGGCGAATTCGGCGCCGGCTTCCATGATCGCCCGGATCGTGGCGTCGCCGAAATTGGCGGGCACTGCGAGTTCATAGGCGAGCTCGCCCGAGAAGGAGACGCGGAAGATTCGCGTCGGCACGCCGCGCCAGTTGAATTCGGCGCAGCCGAGAAAGGGCAGGGCCGCGTCGGAGACGTCGAACGCCTCTCCCAGCAGGCGCTCCAGCAGCGCCCGCGAGCAAGGACCGGCAATCGAATATTGTGCCCATTGCTCTGTTACGGAGACGAGCTGCACGTCGAGCTCGGGCCAAAGCACCTGGCGGGCGTGCTCCAGGTGCTGCATGATCTTGCCCGCATTGGCCGTGGTCGTCGACATCACGAAATGGTCGTCGGCAAACCGGGCGGAGGTCCCGTCGTCCATTGCGATGCCGTCTTCGCGTAGCATCAGGCCGTAGCGGACCTTGCCGACCGGCACGGTCGAGAACATGTTGGCGTAGATCCGGTCGAGGAAACGGCCGGCATCGGCGCCCTGGATATCAATCTTGCCGAGGGTCGAGACATCGCACACCCCGACCCTTGAGCGGGTCTCCCTGACTTCGCGCGAGACGGTTGTTAGCCAGTCGGCTTCGCCCGGTTTCGCGAACCACTGCGCCCGCAGCCACTGGCCGGTTTCGACGAAGCTTGCACCCTGCTGTTCGGCCCAGCGATGTCCGGCGGTGAGGCGGGTCGGCCTGAAGTGCCTGCCTCGATGATGGCCGGCGAATGCGCCGATCGCCACCGGCGTGTAGGGTGGGCGGAACACGGTGGTCCCGACCTCCGATATCGGCCGCCCGGTCAATTGCGCCATCATCGCATGGCCGTTGACGTTCGAGGTCTTGCCCTGGTCGGTGGCCATGCCGAGCGTCGTATAGCGCTTCAGCAGCTCGACTGACTTGAATCCCTCACGCGCGGCGAGTGCGACATCCTCGCTGGTCACATCGTTCTGGAAATCGACGAAGGCCTTCGAGCGGGAGGCGGCGACATGCCAGAACGGCCTGACGCCGATATGGTCGTCATCGGCTTTGGGCAGGGGCTGAGGTCGTGCCACAAATCCTGCCGCCTCCGCCGCAGCAGTCCCTGCCGCCATGCCTGCACGCAACGCGTCCACCAGCGTGAATCTGCCGCCCGCCGCGCCTGCCACCGTCATGCCGGGAGGCGCCTTGCCCGGGACGAACGCCGCCAGCGCATCCGACCAGTCCGGCCGTCCGCCGAGATGGGTGGTCAGGCCCAGATTGGGATTCCAGCCGCCCGACACCGCGAGCAGGTCGACCGCAAGCTTGCGCGTCTGCCCGTCTGCGCTGCGAACGGAAATGGCTCTCAGTTCATGCGTTCCATGCGTATCGAGCACCTGCGCGCCACGAAAGATCGCAATTCCCCCAAGCTTGGCTTTGTTCTCCAGGTGCGGGTCGATCTCCGTCCGCGTGTCGAGGATCGCCTCGACCTGAACGCCGGCCTTTCCGAGGTCGAGCGCCGTCGTCCAGGCGTCGTCGGAGTTCGCGAAGACGGCCGCCCGTCTTCCCGGGGCTACCGCGAACCGGTTCAGGTAGGTCCGCACGGCCGAAGCCATCATCACGCCGGGCCGGTCGTTGCCGCCGAAAACGATGTGCCGTTCGATCGCGCCCGATGCCAGCACGCTTTGTCTGGCGACGATCTTCCACAGCCGCTGGCGCGGCTGGTGCGGCGGCGGTGACGGAAGATGATCCGCCACGCGCTCTACCGCGCCGAAGGTACGGCCGTCATAGGCACCGAACACGGTGGTCCGGCGCAGCACCCGCACATTCGTCATCGCGTCGAGTTCGGCCGTTGTGTGCTGCGCCCAGGTCGAGCCCGGGTGGTCGTCGATCTCCCGCGCATCGCCGTTAAGCCGGCCGCCCGGGACGTAGTCCTCGTCGCACAAGATCACGCGGGCGCCGGCGCGCCCGGCCCCGAGTGCGGCAGCAAGGCCGGCCGGTCCGCCGCCGATGACGAGAAGATCGCAGAAGCCACGCATCTTCTCGTAGCTGTCGGGATCGGCCTCGCCACTGGCGCGCCCGAGGCCGGCGGCGCGGCGGATCGCAGGCTCATAGACCTTTTCCCAGAACGAGGCCGGCCACATGAAGGTCTTGTAGTAGAAGCCCGCGGCGAACAGCGGCGAGAACAGCGAATTGATCGCGCTAACATCGAATTTCAGGCACGGCCAGCGATTCTGGCTTTGCGCTTCCAGCCCGTCGAACAGTTCGACCGTCGTCGCACGCGTATTGGCCTCGCGGCGCGATCCCTTCCGCAGTTCGACGAGCGCATTGGGCTCTTCCGGGCCTGCGGTGAGGATGCCGCGCGGCCGATGATATTTGAACGATCGGCCGAGCAGCTTGACGCCGTTGCCGAGCAGTGCCGAAGCGAGCGTATCGCCGGCATAGCCGCCATATGTCCTGCCGTCGAACGAGAAAAGCAGCCGCCGATTGCGGTCGACCAGTCCGCCTGAGCTCAACCTGTGCCGCGCCGCTCGGGATGCCGGATCGCCCATGCTCATTTCCCCGCGAAGCTCGCGCCGAGTACATCATGCGTGCGCGTGTCACGGCTGACGCGCAGCCATCCGCGGCATCCATTGGCGTGATACCAGAGCTCCTCGTGCGGGCCGGCCGGGTTGTCGCGCAGATACATCGCCTCGTAGAATCTGCGCGGAGCATCGGCGGCGGTCGGATCGGGGCGCGGAACGGGATCGCCGTAATAGACGAACTCGCTCAGGTCACGCTCACCGCAATAGGGGCAGGGGATCCGCATGTCTCTTGACCGACAGCCTCCAAGTCTCAGTGCAAATTGGGTTGAGCGCCCTGACCTTTTTCGTCGATCAGGTACCCGGTTTCGAAACGATCGAGACGATAGGCGTCGGCAACCGGATCATGCTGGTCGCGCGCCAGAAGATGCGCGAAGCACCAGCCGGATGCTGGCGTCGCCTTGAAACCGCCGTAACACCAGCCGGCATTGAGATAGAGGCCGTCGATCGGCGTCCGGTCGATGATCGGCGAACCGTCCATCGACATGTCGACCAGACCCGCCCAGGAGCGTAGCAGCCGCAGCCGCCCGATCGCGGGCATCAAGGCCATGCCGCCTTCGCACACGTCTTCGACAACAGGAAGGTTGCCGCGTTGGGCATAGGAGTTGTAGCCGTCGATGTCGCCGCCGAAGACGAGGCCGCCCTTGTCCGACTGACTGACATAGAAGTGCCCCGCGCCAAAAGTGACGACGCACGGGATCAGGGGCTTGATGGCTTCCGAGACGAAGGCTTGCAGCAGGTGGCTTTCGATCGGCAACCGCAAGCCGAGCAGCCCCGCAACCCGGGAACTGCTGCCGGCGACGGCAAGTCCGACTTTGCCGCAACGGATGGTTCCCCTGGTCGTGTTGACCCCGATGACCCGATCGCCTTCGCGCAGGAAGCCCGTGACCTCGCAGTTCTGGATGATGTCGACGCCGCGATCGCTCGCGCCGCGGGCATATCCCCAGACGACCGCGTCGTGACGGGCGGTGCCGCCGCGCCGCTGCAGCAGTCCGCCCTTGATGGGGAAGCGCGCGTTGTCGAAATCGAGGAATGGCAGCATGCGGCGTACAGCGTCCGCATCGAGCATCTCGGCGTCCGCGCCAGCCAGGCGCATGGCGTTGCCGCGCCGACCAAACGCATCGCGTTGCGCATCCGAATGATAGACATTCAGTACGCCGCGCTGGCTCACCATGGCGTTATAGTTCAGGTCCTGCTCCAGGCCCTCCCACAGCTTCATCGACCATTCGTAGAAGGGCTCGTTGCCGGGCAGAAGGTAGTTGGAGCGGATGATCGTCGTGTTACGTCCGGCGTTGCCGGATCCGATCCAGCCCTTCTCGATGACTGCGACGTTGCGCACACCGTGCTGCTTCGCAAGATAATAGGCCGTTGCGAGCCCGTGCCCGCCGCCACCGACAATGACGATGTCGTAGCTCGGGCGAGGTTCGGCATCGCGCCATACGGGCCGCCAGTCGCGATTGCCGCGAAGGGCCTGGCGGGCGAGGGCGAAAAGCGAATAGCGCATGAGTGGGTCGCTGTGGAGAGCTTGTGGACAGCAAAATGCGCTGATATCCAGGTCACCGCATGGCCAAAAACGACCAAAAATTGTCTGTTCGCGACAAACCGCGGAGCAGCCGGATTGGCTTCCTGCTGATCCCAGGATTTGCGCTGATGTCCTATGCGTCCGCCATCGAGCCGCTTCGTGCCGCCAACGTCCTGACCGGCAAGAACCTCTATCGATGGCGGCATATCGCGATCCAGGGTGACGAGATCGTCGCCTCGAACGGCGTGCGTATCCAGGCGGACGCCTCGATCGCCAATGTCGGACGGCTCGATACCATCGTCGTTTGCGCCGGCGGCAATCCGCAAGTCTTCCATCATCCGCCGACGCTTGCCTTTCTGCGCAAGGTCGCACGCCACGGCGTGAGACTGGGCGGGGTGTCGGCGGGGCCGTATCTTCTCGCCAAAGCGGGGCTGCTCGACGGCTACAGATGTACGGTGCACTGGGAGCACATCCCGGCCTTCACCGAGACCTTTCCGTTCCTTCACCTCGGCCATTCATTGTTCGAGATCGATCGCGACCGCTTCACCTGCGCCGGCGGAATTGCGGCACTCGACATGATGCATGCGCTGATCCGCATCGATCACGGGTCATCGGTCGCCGCAGCCGTCAGCGACTGGTTCCTGCAGACGGAGGTTCGCCGCGGCGAGGTTGCACAGCGCCTTTCGCCGACGGAGCGCTTCGGCGTGCATCACCCGAAGCTCGTCGCGACATTGTCGCGCATGGAGCAGAATATCGAGGTGCCGCTTGCACCGAAACGACTGGCCGGACTCGCGGGTATCTCGGTGCGCCAGCTTGAGCGTCTGTTCGCGCAACATCTCCACACCACGGTCAAAAAACGCTACCTGCAGATACGGATCGAGCGCGCGAGGCTGTTGCTCAGGCAGACCACCATGCCGGTCAGCGAGATCGCGCTTGCCACCGGCTTTTCGACCCCGATGCATTTTTCACGAACCTACCGGGGGCAGTTCGGGCTGACCCCGCGCCAGGAACGAACGGTCGACTAACTAAACGTCAGCTCGTTGTTCTCGTTAACGAGGCGGATCTGCAGGCTGCCGAGTCGGGTTTCCTGCGGGCCTGCCTGTCATCGTGAATCGCCTGTCGATCCGCGGGTGCCGCGCGTCGGTCTTTCGACTGCGGGTGGTTGCTTGCGCCGGGCGAAAGGGATTGTAATCGAGCCAATCCGACGCAAAACGAAATCGGGAGCAGGAAACGATGGGAGAGGCCAAAACCCATTACGAGGTGATCGTCGTCGGCGCCGGCGTGGCGGGCATTTACCAGATCAAGCGGCTCGTCGAGCTCGGCATCGACGCCATCGTACTCGATTCGGCTGCCGACCTCGGCGGCACCTGGTACTGGAACCGCTATCCCGGTTGCCGCTTTGATTCCGAGAGCTACACTTACGGCTTCTCGTTCTCGCGCGAACTCCTCGACGAGTGGCATTGGAAGGAGCGCTTTTCCGGCCAGCCGGAGAATTTGCGCTACCTCAACTACGTCGCCGACAAATTCGATTTGCGCAAGCATATGCAGTTCAATTGCAAGGTCGAGGCGCTGCACTTCGACGCGACGCGCGATCTGTGGCAGGTGAAGATCGGCGACGGCCGTGAGATGACGTGCCGTTTCGTGGTTCTGGCGATCGGCCTGCTTTCAGCGCCGACCATGCCGCGGCTGGAAGGCATCGGGGACTTCCAGGGCCGCTCGTTCCACACCTACTACTGGCCGCATGAGCCGGTCGATCTCGCCGGCAAGAAAGTGGCCGTGATCGGCACCGGCGCCACCGGCATTCAGTTGATCGGCGAGATCGCCGACGAGGTCGGCGGACTCACCGTATTCCAGCGCCGGCCAAACTGGACCGCGCCGCTCAACAACAGCGCGATCTCCGAGGAGGAAATGGCCGACATTCGCTCCCGTTATGACGAGATCTTTGCCGCTTGCGCCCGCACGCCGGGCGGCTTCCTGCACGGGCCCGATCGCCGCGGCTTCTACGAGGTGACGCGCGGGGAGCGGGTGGACCTGTGGGACAAGCTCTATGATGAGCCCGGCTTCGGCATCTGGCTCGCCAATTTCCGCGAAATATTCATGGACGAAGCCGCCAATGCCGAGCTGTCGCAATATATCGCCGATCGCATCCGTCGCCGCGTCAAGGATCCCAAAGTGGCCGAAAAACTAATCCCCAGGGATCACGGCTTTGGGGTGCAGCGCCTGCCGCTGGAGACGAGGTATCTTGAGGCCTATAACCGCGACAATGTGCATCTCGTCGATATCAGCCAGACGCCGCTCGTTCGCGTCACCGAGAAGGGCCTGCGTACCACCGAGCGCGACTATGACGTCGATATCATCGTCTACGCCACCGGATTCGACGCCATCACCGGCGCCTATGACCTGATCGATATCCGCGGCCTGGGCGGCGAGACGCTGGCCGGAAAATGGAAGCATGCACCATCCACCTTCCTCGGCATGCTTGTCCACGGCTTTCCCAATCTCTTGATGCCGACCGGACCGCAAAGTGCGTCCGCTTCGACCAATTTCCCGCGCGGCATCGAGAACGGCGTCAACTGGTGCATGGACCTGCTGCAATACATCTGGGACCGCGGCTACACCCGCGCCGAAGCCACGCGCGAGGCGCAGGAGCGCTGGACCGCGCATGTGGTCAAGATGTACGAGATCATGCTGATGCGCAAAGCCAAGTCATGGTTCACAGGCTACAATTCGAACGTCACCGGTCACGAAGAAGGCACCGTCCGATACTTCGTCTACAACGGCGGCACACCGAAATTCGTCGGCATCATCAACGACGTTGCGGCGAAGGGTTATCAGGAGATCGAGTTCAGCTCGCTCTCGCGTGCCAACGTACAAGCGGCGGTCGCCGGCATGCCAGCCTAGACCTCCGCCTCGTCCGAAGCGTGGCACAGGTGGAAAAACAAGCTGCAAGGAGAAGAGAATGGCCGGAGTGAAACAGGATAGGGATGGCGCGGTCGGAATCCTCATATTGAACGAACCCGAGAGCCTGAACGCGATGACGCCCGATCTTGTGTGTACCGAAAACCTCACCCGAGTTGATGACGCGATGGAATCGCTTAAGCTGGCAGAATGATCGGGCTGTTGTGTTTTGCTCTGGCCGTCCTTGGGTCACCGTTCAAGTCAAAGTTGCGGCTCGAAGCGGAGAACGCGGTGCTTCGACATCAGTTGATTGTCTTAAGGCGCAGGCTGCACGGTCGCGTCCGGCTCACGAACCAGGATCGCTGGTTCTTGATCCTGCTGTATCGATGGTTCCCATCAATCCTGGAGATTCTCACCATCATCCGGCCCGAGACGCTTGTGCGTTGGCATAGGGTCGGCTTTGGCTGCTACTGGCGTTGGAACTCGCGCGCATCGGCGAGGTGATTTCCTATGTCCACAGCGTTTTTGGCGCCAATGTGCGGGCGCTGCCCGGCGGCATCGTGGTTCTGACGTAGCAAAACTTTCACAAAAAATATCGCGACGGGTGGTTGGCTGCGGTGCCTCGGCGTTCGTCTCACAATCAGACCCTGAATGCGCGGCCATCTGCGACGCAGACCCGGTGGCGCATTGCCGCCGATTTTGCTGCTGGAGACCGAGCTGATGCCGTCAACAAAATCATATCTGCCATCAAAGCGACGAGATGGGCTCGGCAGCGGCGTTGGGTTGGGCACTTCAAACCGTCTCGCGATCGGACAAAACGGTATCGGTTTCTATCGTGCAGCTCTTCTTGTGGGGGTGAGTGCGGTAGCCTTGCTGTCCGCCGGTCTCGGTGCACAGGCAAGGCCGCTGGGGAGCTCGGGCGTTTCCGTGCCCGTGAATGCAACCGCGGAGCAGGCGGAGGCCGCCGCCCAGCAAGCTCAGATTGCTGCCGCGAATGCCCGCAACTCTCTCGAGCGGGCGACGCGCGCGATCGAGGCGATGCAGGCCGTGCAGGCTGCAGCGCGCAGCGCCGCGCAGCACGTGCCGACCGCCGTCCGAGCGAGCCCCCGCGCCACGATGCGAGCTCGACGATACCAGCGATGGCCATGCGCCGGTAATTCCAGATCGCGGCCGAGGTCGAACGGGTCGCTGATGTTGCCGCTGGTGCCGCTTCGCGTGCCCGGACGGCCGGCGAGTCGTTGCCGGTGTTGTCGTCGTCCTTGCCATGGCGCAAGATACATCCCGTGACGGTGATGATGCCACATTAAGCATAGAGTCAACCGCTGCTTGTGCCGGTGGCAGGTCTTGCCTACCCGTTTTCAATGGACTCGGCCAAAAATATCACCCGGTATCATGCTCTCGACAGTTGGCGTGGCATTTGCGCTTGCATGGTCGCGCTGTTTCACTTCGACGTTATCAGCCATCTGTCGTTCCTGCCGCTCACCAGAAATGCCTACCTGTTCGTCGATTTCTTCTTCGTGCTGAGCGGCTTTGTCATCGCCTCGAATTATCGTTCGCGTCTCGCTGAGGGTTTCGGCACGGGCCGGTTCCTGGTCCTGCGGCTTGGGCGGATCTATCCGCTGCATCTCGTGACCTTGCTGCTGTTCATTCCCATCGACGCTGCGAAGGACGGTATTGGCCCAAACCTCTTGCAGGCCATCGTCACCAACATTCTGCTCCTGCAGGGACTCGGCGTTAATCCGCAGAACTGGTTGAACTTCGCGAGTTGGAGCATCAGCACTGAGTTCGCCGCCTATGTGATCTTCGCCGCCGTCGTGAGCAGGATCGGGCCGGCAGTCTGGCCTTGGCTGCTTCCGATCATTGCGGGGCCGGTTGTGCTCGCCACCATCAGCCCAGACGGGATGAATGCGACTTATGACTATGGGTTGGTGCGCTGCCTTTATGGTTTCGCGCTTGGCGTTCTCGCTTTCGATTTACGAGAGCGCTTCCCAGTGTTGCGCTCGCGCCTGGCGCCGTCCGTTGAGACATTGCTCGAGGCGGCGAGTTTCATGCTCGTTGTGGGCTATGTTTCGGTCGCTGGAAGCAGCGTCACTCTGCAGGTCGCCTCGCCGCTGGTGTTTACGCTGGTCGTTCTGGTGTTCGCGCGTGAAGGTGGCGCGGTCAGCCGTTGGCTGACGGTTCCGTCCATGCTCATGATCGGGACGCTGACCTATTCGATCTACATGCTGCATCCGCTCGTCAGGGCGGTGGTGCGGGCCATCCTTATGGTCGTCGAACGCCTTAGGCATACGGAATTGTTTATCTCTTACGCGTTGAGCTCGGGCCATGAACCGACGAAAGTTGTCTCTCTAAATGGATCGCTCTGGCTTGGTGATCTCCTGCAAATTGCGATGCTGTTGTTGACCGTCCTGCTATCGGTTGCAACCTATCGTTTTGTCGAAGAGCCCGGGCGTGACTGGGTCAGGCGCTTGCTGGATCGGCGGAAGGTCGGCACAGTACGCAGCGCACAACCGGCTTTCGATGCATGACGCGCCGAGCTCAAAATCCGCCAGAGGTCGCCATAGAAGGGCAAGCCCCACGGCCGTTTTGAACTCTGTCTGTCGAGACGGGATTTGGCATGTGCCGATGCGCTCGGCGAGGCAGCAGGGGGCGCGGCCCTCAATTTCCGTAGCTGTCGCGTTGTTGCGCGATGTGGGCGACGTGCTGGATGCGGGTCTTGTATGCAAGACCTGCGGCGGCAAGATCCGCCAGAGCGGTTCCTACTGCCTTGAATATGGTGATGTCGTCGCGCGATCGTCGCCCGTGAGCGGCTCCGCTGCAGAGTTCGGCTAGCGACGCCTTCAAGTCCTGACGTGAGAGAATTCCCGCCTCGATCGGGTGGACGAGATCACCGGCCTCATGGGCCGCCTCATAGGTATCCACGAATATGGCGGAACGCTTGACGACTTCGTCATCCGCTTCCCGCATCGCCGGCGTGAAGGCGCCGATGAGATCGACATGGACGCCGGCCTGCAGCCATTCGCCCTTGATCAGCGGCGACGTTGCCAGAGTGGCCGACGTGACGATATCAGCCGTCCGGACGGCACGTTCAAGGTCGGAGACGAACACAGCATCCAGTCCGGCGTTACGGAGACGATCCACCATCCGAACGGCGCTGTCGGCGTTGACGTTCCACACGCTGATCCGGCGAATGTCGCGGACGGCCCGATAGGCTTCCGGCAAAAGGCTTGCGATCCGACCGGAGCCGAGAACGAGCAGGTTGGTCGCGTCTTCGCGCGCCAGATAGGACGCTGCGAGCGCTGACGTCGCAGCGGTTCGCCTAGCGGTGAGGACGTCACCTGCGACCGTCGCGAGTTGCGCGCCGGTGCCGCTATCGAACAGCAGATAGACCGATGTGAGCGCCGGCATCTTGCGCGCGGCATTGCCAGGGAATACGGCGACCAGCTTGATTCCAAGCAGGTCATCGCCTTCCGATTTCTGCTGCCATGAAGGCATCAGCAACAGCGTTGCGTCCGGCTCGCCGGGAACTGGAATCGTATGATGATGTCGCGGTGGAACCGTGCACCCCCCGACAAAGAAGGTGCGCAGATGCCGGATCAGCTCGTCCATCGGGAGAAGGCGCGTTGCCTCCTCTGCATCAATGGTCTGCAGCGATTGTTTCTCGGTCATGGCTTTTCTCATTGCAAGAATTTGCGTCGCGGCGCTCGCGCGGCGTCCGCATGCTTTCGCGATTGCCGAACCAAATCGACGTTGTGCTCCGGCATGCCGGACGAGGACACGCCGGGACGTCAATGCGGTCGTCCCGGCGTGTCAGTTCGCGCGGCTCAGCGGTCAATCAGGGAAGAATTGGCGGGTGATAGGTGAACGTCGTCATCAGGAGTGCCGCAACGATCATGACGATCGGGAAATGCACAAAGAACTGCACCGAGGTGTAGCCGATCAGGTCTTTTGACTTCAACCCGAGTATGCCGAGCAGCGGAAGCATCCAGAATGGATTGATGAAGTTCGGCAGCGTCTCCGCGATGTTATAGATCATCACGGTCCAGCCCAAATGAGCCCCGATCTCATTGGCCGCCTTCATGATGTACGGGGCCTCGATGATCCACTTGCCGCCGGCCGACGGGATGAAGAAGCCCAGCACCGCGGAATAGAGCCCGACCAAAAACGAGAAAACGGTCGAATTGGCTGATGCGTCCACAAACCAGTGCGCGATGGTGTCCGACAGCGTCACTCCGCTGCTATTTGGCACCTTGGTCAGCATCTGGGCGATGCCGGCGTAGAAAGGAAACTGCAACAGCACGCCCGAGACGCTTGGCATGGCCTTGGAAAAAGCCTCGAGCAGGCTGCGCGGACGCCAATGCAGGAGGATGCCAAGCACCAGAAAGACGAAATTGTAAGTGTTCAGGCCCGACAGGGTGATCAGCGGATTGCCGGACTGAAAGGTTTGCCAGAGCCAGCCCAGCGCCAGCACGACGATCAAGATTGTCAAAATGGGACTGAACTCGAGAAAGTCGCCGGGCCGTGCCGGCTTCTTCGGCTCAATCCGGTCGTCGTCCAGAGATACGCCAAGCTCCTCAGCGGTCTTGACCTGCGTCGGATTTGGCGCCGTCAGGTAGCAGATCACCGCGGACAGCGCGGTCACGATCACTGTCGTGACCAGATTCTGCCATGTCAGAATCGTCTCGGAGAAACCGATGACGCCGGTGATCGGCAACAGCGAGCTCGGGATGCTGGCCGCATTGGCCTGAAGCTGGGCGGCTGACGACGTAATGCCGAGCGTGAAACCGCAGCCCAGGCCGAGATAGCCAGCCGCGCCGGCCGCGCGATAGTCCAGCCTGATGTCCTTGCGCCGCGCGATTTCGCGCACCAGCAGGCCGGAAAAGATCAGGCTGAGACCCCAGTTCAGCAGCGACAGGACAATACTGAGCACACCGACGAAGACCACAGCGCCGCGCGCGGTGGAGGGGACGGCCGCCAGCCGCCGCAGCACCGCCGCGACAGGTGGCGACATCGCGACCACGTAGCCTCCGATCGCGACCAGCGCCATTTGCATCGTGAACGGAATGAGATTCCAGAAGCCGTCGCCGAAGGCGCGGCTGACCGCAAGCGGTGAGCCCCCATGCGCGATGGTGCCGAGCGCGATCACGACCACGGCAATCAGAACGAACACATAGGCATCCGGAAACCAACGCTCGGCGAAGGCGACCATATGCTGCGAAAGCCTTGCAAGCGGGTTGGCCTGCATCGGCATTTTGTCCGGAAAGGAATTTCTATGCGTAGCATCGGTCATTGCAGCCCCCATTATTATGTCTGTGTTGGTTTCGTCGCGTCATTGCCGGTCAAAGCGCGAGCGTGAGTTCGGAGAGAGGAACCGTCTGGCAGGTCAGGCACTGATCCGCCGCGCCGTCATCGCCGCCGAGTTGTGCGACGTCGCCCTTGACGATGCGCATGGCGCAGCTCTCGCATTGGCCGACACGGCAACCGCTGGGCAGAGACAGGCCTGCCGCCTGGGCGGCATCCAGAAGGGTTCCGAGTTCGGGCGACCAGATAAAGCTCTTGTCGGTACCGACGACGTGAACCGTCTGTGGCTTCAACGTCTGCGGCACGATCGGCGGCGATGCGAACGCCTCCGCAAATACGTCGAAGCGCGGCATGCCCCGTTCGACCAGCCGCGCAGTCATTGATGTCGCGAAGTCCGGCGAGCCGCAAAGATAGACAAGAGGCCTTTGCGGCAGCAGCGGATCGATCGCCGACAGGTCGAGCCGGCCCGCATAATCGTAGTCCCGCGGACAGCGATCCTGCGCGCGCGGCGCTGAAAACGCCGTGACGAGATCGAGCCCTGGCAAGAGGTCTGCAAGCTCCCGCAGCCGCCGGGCAAAAGGATGCTCACTGCCGTTGCGACAGCCGTAGAGCAGAAGCACCTTGGCGACGCGCTCCGTCGGCTCGCGTTCCGCTAGCGCTTCGAGATGACTCATAAAGGGTGTAATGCCGATACCGGCCGCGAGAAAAATGAGAGGCCGGGGTCCCGCCAGCGGTGGGGTGAAAATTCCTCTCGGCGCCTCGATCCGGACTTCATCCCCGACGGTCAGACGATGGATATGAGCGGAAAGATGACCGGTGTCGCGGGTGAGGGCCAAATCGTCGGAACGCCGTTTCTTTATTGCGACCGACAGGACATCCTGGCCGTCATGACCGGTCAACGAATAGGCGCGGGTCACATCGATTCCCGGCAGGCCCAGCATGACGTGCTGTCCCGGCCGGAACGCGGGAAGCGCGCCGCCGTCGCGCGGGATGAGATCGAGCGCGGCGACATCGTTGGACTCGTTGCGGATGGCGGCGACCGAGAAAGCGCGCTGGCCGACCCAGCGGCCACGGCTCGCGGTCTCGTCCTTGCGAATGTCGCAACGTATCGCCCGCAGCGGCACCGAGCCGCTGACCGGATCACGCGTCGCGTCGCTCAAGCCGTCGTTCATGTTCGATGTCGGAAATCCGGCGGGGGTGGTCGCGTCCCGGCCCAGTGGCGGACAATCCTCCCACCAACCGAACTCGGCGATGGCGACGCGATCGTCGAGAGATTCGTTCAGCCGCACGCGCAGCCGTACCTCTCCCGTTGACGTCTCGACAATCGCCCAGTCGCCATCCTTGAGACCGCGCCGCGCCGCGAGCGTGCCGCTGATCTCGATCGCGGGATCAGGCGTTTTCTTTCGAAGCGAGGCGATGTGACGGTGCGAGCTGTGCACGAACCAACCGCTCTTGGCTGTGGTGAGCACCAGTGGGAAACGGCTGTCGGCGGTGTCCGCAAACGGGCTTTCGGCAGGCTCGATATGGCTCGGCAGCGGTGCGTAGCCATGATCGAGCATCAATTCCGAATAGATTTCGACGCGGCGGGTGGGCGTGGCAAAGCCCGCAATCGTGCCGTCATCCCGCTGCAGTGCGTATTTTTCGTGCCGAAACGGCTGGGGAAAGCGCAGGCCCTCTGGATGCTGACGCAGTTCGTCGACCGTTACGCCGAGCGGTGCGAGCTGATGGTTCCAGCCGGCGCGGATGTCGCCACCGAAGAATTCGTTTGCCAGGCCCAGCCTGACGGCGAGCTCGGCTGCGATTTCATAGTCGGCTTTGCACTCGCCGAGACGCGGAAGCATCTGCGGACGGAATTGTATCGTCTCGACGGCATCCTGCGTGATCTCGAAACCGATTTTGAGGGCGTCCCGCTCCCACGGCATATTGGCCGGCAGAATGATGTCCGCATTCTCGGCCGTCGGATTCATGAACATGTCGACGTGAACGTGGAAGTCGAGCGCACGCAATGCGTCCCGATTACGCGAGGAGTGGCCCTGCGAAACCATGAAGTTCGTGCCGAAGCTCATCAGCGCGTGGACGCGATAGGGCTCACCCGTGAGCACGGCGCGGCTGAAATCGCGCGCCGTGATCCATCCCCTGCTTGGCGGCCCGAGCGGCAATTCGTCGATGCCGAGCGCTTTGGCCTTCTGTTCCGGCGGCAACAAGGCATAGTCGTTGACGCTCCGCGTCGGTGGCGGCACCGGCCAGACATTGCCGCCCGGCCGGTCGCAGGCGCCGGTCAGCGCGTAGAGCGTCGCGATCGCCCGCTCGGTCATCGTCGCATTGGTATGCTGGCCGACGCCGGTCCACGCGTGGTAGGCGAGTCTCGGGCTGTTCTCGAACAGACCGTAGAACGCCGCGATGTCGCGCTCCTCGAGCCAGCTCACTTCGGCGACGCGAGCGATGGTGTAGGGGGCAGCCTCCGTAGCCAGCAGACGAAAAGCGGTCGCCGCAGCGATCACGCGACCATCGCGCGCGGCGAGCGTCGTCCGGCCATCCAGCCTGCAGTGCGCAGGATCGAGAGCCGCAGCGCGGGTGTCGTAGGCCCGCGCCGTTCCGGACTGATCCAGCACGACGAAAGCTTCCGACGATTGATTGTCCCAGAGTTCGTTGGCACGAACGAAGCGGCCTGTATCGGTGTCGACCAGGAAAGGCCCGTTGGTCCAGCGCGTGACGAAGCTCGCATCGAACGATCCTGTCGCGATGAGATGCCGGATTGCGCCCATGGCCAGGGCTCCGTCCGAGCCGGGACGGATGCGTAGCCAGACGTCAGCGTCCTGTCCCGATCCGTTCGGCTTGGGATCGACCACTGCAATCCGCGCTCCGCGTCGTCGCGCATTGGCAATACGGGTCGCCTGGGCAAGCCATGTCCGGGCGGGATTATGTCCCCACAACACGATGGCGTCGGCGTGCTCATAATCGGGAAAGCCGATACCGCGGCCGAAAGTCAGGGCATGGGCATAGTCCTTGTGCCAGCCGCAGATTTCGACCCCGTAGATCAGATTTGGACTGCCGAAGCACCTGATGAAGCGCTCGACCCACTCGAAGCTGTCGACCATCGGCGTGCCGCTGGGCGTGGTGACGGCAAAGGCCACGGCTTCAGCGCCGGATGTTCTGCGAATGCCGCCGAGCTCTCGGACGATGTCGTCCAGAGCCTCGTCCCAGGAAATTTCGGTCCAGCCCGGATCGGCAGCGTCTCGCGGTGCCGTTCGACGAAGCGGTTTGGTCAGCCGCCGCGGACTGTGGACCATCTCCGGTGCGGCGCGGCCTTTTGCACATAGCGCTCCGCCGGTCGGATGCCCTTGCAGGCTCTCGACGCTGATCAGCCGGCCCTTCTCGACCACCATGGTCGAGCCGCACCGTGATCGGCAGAGCGTGCAATAGCCCGGGATGCGCTCAGCCATCGTCAATGAAACCGTGTCACAGGGAAGTTAATGTAGCGCGTTACTGTAACGCTTTACACAGCATGATCTGTGGGCATATCCTCCGTCAAGCGCATTTATTGTGCTGCACTTGCTAAACCGGAGGGCTCTGGAACCGACGGAGCGGGAGGGGGGATGGAGCAGAATTTGCGGGAGCAGGTGGTGCAGCAGGTGCGGGCCGAGATCATTTCCGGCCAGAGCATGCCGGGAACCATGTATTCCGTGCCGACGCTGGCCACGAGCCTCGGCATCTCGACGACTCCCGTGCGGGAAGCGCTGCTGGAGTTGACGCGCAGCGGGCTGATCGAACCCATGCGCAATCGGGGCTTCAAGGTAGTGGAACCGACCTTGACCGAACTCCGCAACCTGTTTGATCTCCGCGAAGTCCTGGAGCTCCATGCGGCGGCGATCGTCGCACGCAAGCCAAAGAGGGATCTCGAAGGGCTTTATCGCTTTGCCGATGACATCGCGCGCGCGGTGAGAACGGAAGACCTGAGGCTCTATCTCGAATCCGATCGAAGCTTTCATCAGATGCTGACGGCTACGGCGGACAATGCACGCCTCACCGAGTTGGTGATGGGATTGCGTGACCAAATGCGACTTTACGGTATCAAGTCGCGTGCAGGCCTTGCCCGCCAGAATGAGTCAACCGCGGAGCACTATCAGATCATTGAGTTTGCGATTGCCGGCAAGGAGGAGGCTCTCACAAATCTGCTCAGGCATCATATCAGGGCCTGGGAGCCCATCTTTGTTGAAGCGTTGTCACAGGTGACGATCCCGCGCGAACCGATTGCCGCCAATCGCGGCCGGGGGCGCTGAAGCGTGATGACTTTTCTTCGAATCGTCATCCCGCTTTAGCTCTTTGAGCGATCATGCCTCTGGCACGGCGTTCGATATCAATGAACACTTTAACAAGTTCGGCAACACGCCGGCCCTGGTCGGCAGCCAAGGGAGCGTACGCAAGCTGGTCCCGATCGCCAACCAGCACGGCTTCTACTGAGGCGGCCACTTCAACGGGCGCCAGGACGGCATGCACTTCGAGATCGCTTTTCTGCAGCCTCAGAGCATGATCCGGAAAAGTGGAAACCGGTTTTCCCTCGCGACAAACGCGAAGCGTTTGCGCGGAGATCATGCTCAAACAAAGAGATGAGATCATGATCCGATTCCGCCTAATCGGATCATGATCTCGTGCGGTGGGTCTGACGTTCCGATCAGCCTTGCGGCAACCTTCGTCGTCGGAACGTCAGAGCTAAAACCGTGATAGGTTTCGTGGCCTACGCGACTGGCGATATCGGGAGTAAACGGGTCAGCGCTCATGCTTCGTTCAGCATCGCGTGCAGACGCCGGGCAAGGTCTGCCAGGCGGAAGGGCTTTTCGACAATTGGAAACTCCCCGACCGCATTGTGTCGCTCCAATACATCCGCCGCATAGCCGGAGGCGAGCAGGATTCTGATATCTTTGCCGAGCTTCCTCGCTTCGCGAGCAAGCTCAACTCCGCTCATTCCGTTGGGCATTACGATATCACTCAGCAAGAGCTCAAAATCCTGACCGCTCTGGAGTATCCGAAGCGCGTCCATGCCGTTCCGGGCGCAGGAAACCTGATAGCCGCACGTGGTCAGCATGGCTGACGTGGCCTCCAGCAGATCCTCGTTGTCTTCAACGAGTAGAATTCGCTCCGTGCCGGTCGGTATGGCCTGGGGTTGAGTGCGCTCCGGATCAGCCTCGCGCGCTTGCGCAGCGCTGGGGAGGTATAGATCGATCGTCGTTCCGGCTCCGGGTGCGCTGTTGATGGCAATATGACCGCCAGACTGTCGAACAAAGCCATAGACCATGCTGAGTCCGAGTCCCGTACCCTTCCCGACATCCTTGGTCGTGAAGAATGGCTCAAACACGCGATCCCGCACTTCCGGGGACATTCCGCAGCCGGTGTCTGCGACGGACAGCCTCACATACGATCCGGGCGGACAGCCGGACATTGAGCTCTTGTCCTGGACCATGTTCCGGGTTTCGATCCGCAGCACACCTCCATCGGGCATGGCATCGCGCGCATTCAAGGCCAGGTTGAGAAGAGCGGTCTCCAGAAGCGACGGATCAACGCGACACATCCATAATGCTTCGTCGAGCCGCAGTTCGACTTCGCATCCGTTCCCGACGGCTTGGCGGATGAGGCCCTGGAATTCGGAAAGGAGTCGATTGGCGTTGACCAATTCCGGCTTCAATGCGTGCCCACGGGAAAAGGCGAGAAGTTGCGTCGTAAGCTTCGTTCCGCGATGGACGGAACGTCGTGCCGCTGCTGCGTATTGCCGGATCTTGCCGATATCTGGGGCATCCTCGATGAGTTCGAGGTTCGCAGAGATCACCGTAAGCAGGTTGTTGAAGTCGTGTGCGACGCCGCCGGTGAGCTGGCCGACGGCCTCCATCTTCTGGCTCTGATGGAGCTGCTCCTCCATCAGACGACGCTCCTCCAACGCCTGCTTGTGATCGGTGATGTCGCGGAGGAAGACCGCGAGGCCGTGGCTGGAGGGAAAGGCATTGATTGCGTACCAGGCCTCCATGCGCGGGCAAAACATTTCGAGATAGGTCGGCCGTCGCTCTGACGTTGCCTCCCGAATTTTCTTCAAGGCTTCCAGCTCGGCGGCGACCGGAAAGGCTTCTGAAAGGGCCATGCCGACGATGTCCCGGCCGTGGGCGACACTCGCCGAGGCCGGTCCATTGAGATAGCTGACCCGCCAATCCCGATCGACGATAAGCACGCTGTCGGTGGTGTTCTCAAAGATCATGGTGAACCGAGCGGCAGCTTCCTCGGCTCTCTCCTTTGCTTCGGACAATTCGTGCTCGCGGCGTTGGAGCGCGTCGGCCATGGTGTTGAACGCTTCGGCGACCCGGATGATTTCGGATGTTCCTTGGATGTCGACGCGTCGTGCAAGGTCGCCCAGCCGCCATTGGTTGGCGGCGTCGACCAGTTGCTCAAGCGGGCGATGGATGAACCGCCGAGCTCCCAGCGATGTCAGGCTCAACACCAGTGCGGTGCTCAGTACGATCAGGAAGACGCCACGCTGTGTGCCGTGCTGGATCTCCGTGAACGCCCGGGCTTTGTCGAGGCCAAAGGCGATAACGAGCCCTCCGTCTTGCAAAACCGAATAGCCGACGATCCGCTCCACACCATCGAGATCGACGATGTCGGCAGTGCTCCGATGGTCGGGCTTTCGATCGTTATCCCCGGGTATCGTCCGGCTGACAAAGCGGTCGTTATCGGGATAACGGGCCAGGTACGTGCCGTTCCGGTCCGTGATCGCAAGTGCAGCCCCCGGCGGCACATCCTGCTGAGCGATGGAGCCGGCAAGCCAATCCAGGCTGAGGGCGGCTATAACGACGCCGCCAAGCCGGGCATCGTCGCCATAGAAGGGCAGCGCAAAATGAAGGACCTTGCGACCGGTCTGCCGACCGATTGCGAACTCTCCGACCGTGAATTTGCCGGTTTTCAGTACGTCGGCGAAGTAGGGCCTTCCAGCCGCGGTCGATCGCTTTTGATCATTGTTGGTGTCACAGAAGGCATCACCGTTGGTGTCGACCACGATAAAGCTGATGAACCCCGGGTATCGTCGCTTGATCCTGGCGAGATAGGCATTGCATCCTTCTGGGTTCTTCGCCTTTATCGCCGGAAGCTCCGACAGCGCGATCAGGGCTTGATGCATTCCCTGGACGATCTGGCGCTGTTCGGCCGCGGCGAGCTCCGCCAGGTTGAGTGCCTGGTTTTGCACTTCGACTTGGCGGGCGCAACGGAATTGGAATTCATTGTAGGCTTGAATCGCGATAGCTGGGATCAATGCGATAGCCACCAGCAGGAATAGGCGTGATAAAAGAGTCACTTGTTTGCTTACCTTCTGTCCGCGATCCTGCAACGCCCGTCGAGCGAGTAGCGCTCTGACGTCGATCGCTGACGAAATGCGATCTGCGATGCTCAGGACAATCATCTTGATCGCGACGCTAGTCATGCCGTTGTGTAAATGACGCTTCAGACAAATCCTTCGGTCTCCGTTGCGCGAGACGATGTTCATTCGACATCCTCGCACGCGTGAGCAAGGGCACTGCCAGGCACGGCCTGTGCCGTCTTCAAATGTTGGCGAGCTCTGCTACTGGATCATGACGCGATCGGACTGAGCAGTTACAGCCGTAACGATGATGGTCTGCGCGCTTTTTTGGAAAGGGCAATTCGATGCCAAAGCTCATTTACCGCGTCGTCTCCCCATGTGGCGCCCTCGGATACGGCTATCCGAAGGAGTCGCTGCAGGCGGCCGTGAAGGGGCGCGTCGATGCCATCATTTGCGGCCGGCTAGATCAGGCGGTCAGGTCGTTCATCCGCAGCGCGAGATAGAGAAGGACCCGCTGCTCATGTGCAGCGAGCTTCAGACCTGTCACGCGCTCGATCTTGTCGAGCCGATAGGCAACGGTTTTCTGGTGAGTTCGCAGTTCCTTCGCTGCCGCCTGCTGAGAACAATTGCATGCAAAGAACACGCGCAAGGTCTGCAACAGGGTCTCGCGTTGCGGGCTCTTCTCCTTCAGCAATTCTCCTAGGGTCTCGCTGACGAATCCCTGGAAATCGGTTCCGTCGCGGATGCTCATCAACAGTCCGGCAACTCCGACGTCGTCGTAATCGATGACCGTGGCCTTGCGGCTCTGACAGGCGACGTCGAGTGCAATGCGCGCGTCCTTCCAGGCGGCTGGCATCGACATCGGGTCGGAACAGCTCCGGCTCAGGCCGATGCGCGCGATCGATCCGGGGACGCGGCGCATGATCTCGGCAATGAGGCTCTGGGCAAAATCGCGGGCCCGTACGGCTTCGCAGGTGGAAATGACGATCGCAAGCTCGTTTCCACGCAGTCCCGAGAGCTTTGCAATGTGGCGCACCGGCAGATTGTTCGGCGCCTCGGCGACGGAACGGCGGCGGCCCTCGATTTCGCCACCGGTCAGGACGCCTGATTGGTCAGGCTTGTCGAGCCCGTCGATGCGACAAACGGCGACGCAATATTCCGCCGGAATCTCGGCGTTCAGCTCCTTCGCCCGCTGCAGGGCCAACTGCCGCAGATGGTCCGTTCCCTCCAGCAGATCCCAGGTCAGCGTGGCCAGCTTGTCGCTCAGCGCACGGGCCGCCGCTCTTTCCTTGGTCTGATGGAGCGCGGCAGTCACGCACAGCTCGGTGATGGCGAGTTGCGCGCTTTCGTCTTCGATCTGCGGATCGATCAGAACGGCCCAACCCAACTGTTCCGATCCGGCGGTTATGCTCTGAAAGGCGAAGCGCAGCGGCCCTGCGGAGAGCGTTCTGTATCTGGTTTCCGAGCCCCTGTTCTGCGAGATTCCGATGCGGATGGCGTGGAGGACGCCTTCTCCGGCGGACAATTCGGGATGGCAGGCCCGCACATCGAGGTGCTTGTCGAGCAGAAGCACGGGAGTGCGGAGGTGTTCGTGCGCGCGTTGCGCAATTTCGGACAGACCGCCGCCATTGAGGAGCGTGAAGATAAGGCTTTCCTGCAGGTCGGCGGAATTGCGGATCACGTCGTACCGCTGCTGCAGTTCCGCGTGGGCTTCCTTCAGTTTCTGAGCCGCCAGCTCGCGCGCTTCTAGCAGGGCCGCGTTCTCGATCGCCAGCGAAGCGAGATTGGCGAGCGTAGCGAGCTCCGCCGTATGCTGCGGCGTAAATGTCGACGGCTTGCGCCGCCAGACTTCGAGAACGCCGATCACCTGATCCTGGGACATAAGGGGGACTGCAAGCGCGGAACGGACACGTTCGGCGCGCGCAAGGCTCATGAAGTCGCGGCTGATGATTTCGCTTTGAACGTAGTCCTCGATCGAGCAGGGCTGGCGGGTCTCGAGGACGCGGCCGCCGACACCTTGCCCGGCTTTCATGCTCAGCGACGCAGTCTCTGCGGCCAGATTACCGGTGCAGCGCTTCATCACCAGTGCGTCGTCCTCGAGCAGCATGATGCCGCAGATATCCGCGGAAAGGCGGGCCTTCGCCTCGTGGGTGATCTGCAGAAAGATCTCCTGGAGATTTCGGCTCTTCAGGATCTTGTTTGCCACGCGCTGAAAGACGCGGATCGCTTCAAGCTTGTCGGGGTTGCCGTGCTGGCTCTCGCTCGATGCGATCGCGAGCCTGAGGACGCGGGATAAAGTCGCGGCGCTGCCGTGCAGCGCAGCCGCGTTGTTGATGCCCTCGACCAGAAGGGCGACGCTGCCGACCTGGACCGGGACGAAAACGGAATCGTCGAAACGGACGATATCCGCCAGCGCATCCGGCAAGCTCTCGATCAGCGCTTCGTCGGCGCCATCATTGAGCTTCTCCCACTCGCGCCACGCGCCGGCCGAGCGGACGAGAAGCCGGACATCGCGGGCGGCGAGGAGGTTGCGAAACAGGATGCGTGCCTCGGCAAACAGCGCCTGAGGGCCGCGATCGGCTGCGTTGGCGAGCGTGACGATCGCCTGTCGCAACGGCTCGAGCGCAAGGTCCGGATGATCCGCAAGCGCTTCCCTCTGCGCGAAATGCGCGGTCCTGCTCATGGACACTCCTCCCGCGCGGCCCAGAATCCGACACCGCAACTGTTCGTCGTTGTCGCGAACCTTGTCTTGTGCGATGCAGTATAGCTGCCGCTTCTGGAAGCTTGCTCTGGTTGGCCCAATTTGGCAACCGGGGCAGGGCTGATCTCAATCAGATCCGGGGATCGATCACGGCTTTCATGATCCTCTGTGCCTTGAGATCGGCATAGGCCTGGGCCGCGCCGGCAAATCCAATCCTGCGATCCACCACCACCGTGGGATCGAGAACGCCCGTCGTGATCAGCGACAGCAGGCGCGAACGGAGACGGATGGAATCACCTATGGCGAAGCTCAGCGTCAGCTCATTGGCAAAGCTCTTTGCGAGGGGAAATGACCAGCCTTCGGCTGCATGCGCGCCGACCGAGATGATGCGACCGCGCTTCCGCACCAGGTCGAATCCGACAGACAAGGCGGCGGTGTTGCCTACGGCCTCGACGACCACGTCGACACCTTCTCCATCGGTCAGGCGGGCGACCAGTGCGGAGGCCTGTTCCGGAGTGGCGGCGAGGCTGCCATTGGCGCGGGCGAATGCGCGTCGTACCTTGCTCGGCTCGATCACGATGACGGCGCCGGCTCCCGCGGCTTGCGCCGACAGGGCCGCAAGCTGACCAACCGTCCCGCCGCCGATGATGGCGACGGTCTCACCCGGCAGGAGGCCGCTGCGCTCGACCGCCGCCCAACCCGTCGCCAGGTTGTCGCCGAGCAGGATCGCCGCCTCGTCGGAGCAGCCTTTGGATAAGAGTCCAAGTGTGGTCTCGGCATGCGGCACGCGAACGATTTCCGCCTGCGCACCGGCGAGGGGAGGCCCAAAGGAAGTTCCCGTGCCGAAGAACGCCCTTTCCCGACATTCCCAATGGTCGCCCCGGTTGCACCAATGGCAGTGGCCGCAGGCGGTGAAGTCGGACGACGTGACGCGGTCACCGATTTTGAACCGTGTGACGGCGCTGCCGACGGCAATGACTTCGCCGACGAATTCATGGCCGATGATCGCGCCGGGTTGAATGCCCGCAAAATCGCCGGCGATGACGTGCAGATCGGTGCCGCAGATGCCGGCCAGATCGACCCGGACCAGCGCATCGTCAGGAGCTTCCAGCCGCGGAGGCGGCACGTCCCGGACGGCGATGGTTCCCGGTCCCTGATAGACAACGGCGCGCATGTCAGCCCAGTTCGGAAATGCGTTTGGCAATGCTTCGCGCGGCCTCCGCGAGGGCCGCCTGTTCATCGGGCCTGAGCGGCAGCTTCACGATCTCCTTCACGCCATTGGCGTCGAGGCGGACCGGAAGACCGATCCGCGTATCCGCCACGCCATATGCGCCTCCTGATTGCACGCACGCGGCGATCAAGGAGCTGCCGCCTCGCACCATGGCCGCCACCATCGAGGCCGCCGACTCCGCTGGCGAAAAATAGGCGCTTCCCTTCTGAAGCAGCTTGACGACCTCGGCGCCGGAGTCCCGCGCGCGCTCGACGATGGCGGCGAGACGATCCTTGGCGATCAGTTCCTCGAGCGGACGTCCGTTCGCAGTCGCAAGGCTCAAGGGAATGACCATTTCTGCGCCATGACTGCCGAGTGCGATGGCGTTGACATCCTGCGGCTTGGCAACGCGCTCCAGCGCGATCAGGGAACAGAAGCGCGCACTGTCGAGCACCCCCGCCATCCCGATGACTCGGTTGGAGGGAAACCCCGTCCGCTTCGCCATCAGGTGGGTCATCTCCTCCAACGGGTTGGTCACGACGACCACCACCGAATTGGGCGCATGGCGCCGGATCCCATCTGCGACACCACCGACGATTTCCGCGTTCACGCCGGTCAGATCGGTTCGGCTCATGCCCGGCTGACGGGGACGGCCGGCGGTCATGACGACGTAGCTGACGCCCTCGAGTGCGGACAGCTCGGTGCTGCCTTCGATCCGGGTGGTAAATCCGCGCAAGCCAGCGCTGTGCCACATGTCGAGCGCAAGTCCGGCGGCGAGCCCCGGGATGATATCGACAAGCACGACGCGCGAGAAAAGCGAGGTCTCCGCGAGCCGCAGCGCCGTCATGGCGCCGACGTGACCTGCGCCGATCACCGCAGCGCGGGGTCGGTTTTCCTGAGCAGCGTCTTCAAGGTTGTCCCGAACCCGCATCTTTGTTGGTACCGGCGCGCCGCGACGATACAGCGCGCCCGATAGGGCGCCTGGTTGAATTGAGTTCCCGCCAACTGGCGATTTGGTTGCAGGCGTCGGCTTTACCGATCCTTGAACGATTGGGCGCAAAGGCAGCGGAGCCTGTGCTGCAGCCTCCTTTGCGACACCAGCCCGCTCGATCCGAACGTTCAGCTCCTTGGCGCGATCGGCTGCCAGCGGCGTGAGAACGTCTCTCGCGGCAATGACGAGAACGCCATTGGCCTTCTCCACGTCAGAAACCGAAATGACGCTCATGTCTTGGCTCCCAACTCCTCGAGCGAGCCAACCGCTGCCTTGGCTGCGGTTTCGACCTCGCTCTCGGTGCCGGAAATGAACAGTCGGCC
Organism: Bradyrhizobium sp. Arg237L; assembly: GCF_029990105.1. Taxonomy (NCBI): domain Bacteria; kingdom Pseudomonadati; phylum Pseudomonadota; class Alphaproteobacteria; order Hyphomicrobiales; family Nitrobacteraceae; genus Bradyrhizobium; species Bradyrhizobium sp. Arg237L. The sequence continues at coordinate 156,718 of NZ_JAQMIL010000005.1, forward strand.
AAAACGCCCGACCGCGCGGACTTCAATCAGGCTGATGTTGGCGGCTTTCTCGGCTTCGTTCCCGGCGAGCGTCACATAGGCGGCCGGCGTCGCTTCAAGGACGAAGAGACTGGACCTTGGCAGCAGCAGATTGCCCTTCCGCCATTTGTTGATGAGCTGCGCCTGGTAGGGGTTCACATTGGTGACGAATTGCGACGAGGCGATCGTAGGCCGCACACGGTCTTCCTCCTTGAGGCCAAGATAGTCGAGGACCGCTTGGCCAGCCGCCAGCACTTCCGATTGCGTGCTGGAATGAATTTCCAGCAGGCCAAATTCGCGTTCGATGATCTGGAGGGCAGGGCGGACATCCGCTGCCTTCAGCGCAACGTCCGCGCAGCGGAAGATCTCGTTGCCGGGCGCAACTTCAATGAAGAGCTCAGACATGCCCGCGATCGGCACGTCTCCCTGACATGTGGAGGCGACGTGCGCGGCAGCCTGTGGCTGCATGCTGTCGATGAAGGCGTAAGTGCGCAGTTGGAAATCCATCAGTCAGCTCATTGCGATTCCGAAGGGGGTTACGAGTTCCGAGTGCGGGTAGGCCCAGGCCTTGATTCCGCTGAAAGCGGTAACGATCGATGCCGCGTGAGGCACCCGGACGGCTCCGCCTGCAAGGTGGATCGATTGAACGGGATGCTCGCCGATCTGGCGAACGATCGAGCTCGCGATCCGCTCGATGCCCGGTCGCAGGATGTGTGAGTAATCGTGATCGCCGCGGCGCTTTCGTTCTTCGGCTTCTTCTATCGATATGCCGAGGGCACCGGCCAAGATCAGGTCCAGATGATGTCCCCCGCCGGGCTCATCATCGAGCGCGATGATCGTGCCGTTCATCACGACGCCGACGCCAGTCGAACCGCCGCCCACATCCACGATCGCGCCCTCTGTCAACTGGAGCAGGGCCTGCGCCGCGGTAACCTCGTCGACCAATTGTCGGCAGGTGATGCCGGCGTTCTCAAGGACGTAGCGGCAGGCCCTCGCCTCGGCCGGTGGCACGCCCGGTGGAAACGCCGTCGCCGCCGCGGCAATCTCCCGATCCAGCGCGGCCGTTGCGGTGGCCTTGAGTTGCTTCACGGCAGCAACCGCGTCGCCGAAATTGACAACGACACCGTCGCGCACGGCCTGGCAGGGCAGGCTGTCCCAATAGGCCGGTCGCCCTTGCCGGTCGACGGCCGTCAGGACGATCGTCGCGGTCCCGAGGTCTATTCCGAAAGACAGCGTTGCATCCGAATCGCAAGCCGGACTGCGAAAGGTCGTCGCAGCCGCTTCAAGAAACGCGGTTGCCTCCACGCTGGCAGTCACTTGCGATGATGTCGTGCGCGCGAGCATGCTCAGAGCCCCATGTTCGCCTGATACAGCGAGCGCCACGGGCGCACCTCGTGGGCGATGCGCTTGATGTTGATGAGATGGAGCGGGGTCACATTGTCGGAGACGATCGAGCCGCTCCAGGTGCCCGTGCCGAGCATGAAAGACGGATCGGTTGCGCAGCTATAGCCCATGCCGCCGAACAGCGTCGGCGTATTGATGACGATGCGGCCCGCGGGAAGCGCGGACAGGGTGGCGATCACCTGATCGTCCTCGCAATGAAGACCGAGCGTGTGGCCTTCGCCGCCAAAGGCGAGAATCTGCCGGCACCGTTCAAAGGCCGCAGCAACGTCTGCCGTCCGGTAGAACGACAAGACAGGGCCGAGGATCTCGCGCGAGAGAGGTGTCAGCGGTCCCACCTCGCTCAGTTGGGCACCAAGCACCCTGCAGTCGCCGGGAATGTTGAGACCGATCCTTCGCGCCAGTTCCTGAGCGGAAAGGCCCACGGCCTCTGGCCTGAGTTCGCCCTTCTCGGTGAAGATGACGTCCGCAAGCCGCTGCTGATCAGGTGCGCTCAGGAAGAACGTTCCCTGCGCTGCGAAAGCGGCGATTGCGGCATCCGCAATCGGCTCGTCCAGCACGATGGATTGCTCGGCGACGCATGCGGTGCCGTTGTCGAAGGATTTCGACGTGATCGCCATCAGCGCGGCTTCTTTCACGTCCTTGACCGACCGATGGATATAAACCGGCACATTGCCGGCGCCGACCGCAAATGTCGGCTTGCCGCTGGAATAGGCCGCGCGCACCATTCCCGGACCTCCGGTCGCCAGCACAACCGAGACGTCGGGGTGTCGCATGAGCTCGCCCGTCGACTGGATGGTCGGAAGCGAGAGACACGAAATAAGGCCCTTCGGTGCGCCGGCCTTGACCGCCGCCTCCGCCATGACTTCCGCCGCGCGCACGCTGCAACGGATAGCACGGGGATGGGGCGCGCACACGATCGCATTGCCTGACTTTACGGCCGCCAGGCATTTGAAAAGCACGGTCGAGGTCGGATTGGTGACGGGAATGATGGCCGCGATCACGCCCATCGGCGACCCGATGGCCGTCATGCGGTTGACTTCGTCCACCCACAAGACTCCGATGGTCCGCATCGAGAGCATGGAAGCGGCGACGAACTTGGTGTTGTAGAGATTCTTGAGGATCTTGTCCTCGTAGACGCCGAACCCGGTTTCATCGACTGCCAGTCGCGCGAGTTCCTGGGCGGCTGCAGTGCCGGCCTCAGCCATTGCCCGAACGATGTTGTCGATTTTTTCCTGGTCTACTCCGGCAAATGCTCGGAACGCCGATCGCGCCTGACGCGCTTTGCTGCGCGCGTCCGCCAAACCCGCCAAATCGGAATCAAGATCCACTGCCACGCCCATCGGCTCGCTCATGCCTTCGAATTTCGAGGTTCAAACTGACGATGCGCTCACCCTTTGCCGAGGATTCCCTCCACGTCCTCATGCGGCCGCGGAATGACGTGAACGGAAACCACTTCGCCGACCTTGCCCGCGGCTGCCGCGCCTGCATCGGTGGCGGCCTTCACGGCGCCGACGTCGCCTCTGACCATGACGGTCACGAGCCCGCCGCCGATCTGCTCGCGCCCGATCAGCCGCACATTGGCCGCCTTGACCATCGCATCGGCCGCCTCGATGGCGCCCACAAGGCCCTTGGTCTCGATCAGGCCCAGAGCGCCTCTCGGCTGGCCCGTTGTCGGCGTGTTGTTCATCTCTGTTTCTCCTCGTTGCTTGGGTTGAGTGCGGTGTCTCGACAGGCGCCTTTGCCGGTCAGGCTTTCGAATAGGCATTGCGGCTGCCGATCTGGATGGTATCGATGACCGCGATGATGGCGGCGTCGGTCGGAACCTCAGTGGCGTCCAGGACGCGCGCGGCGCTTCCGGTCGTGACGAGCACGACCTCGCCCTCGCCGGCGCCTACCAGATCGATCGCGACGTAATTCTTGGCGGCTTGGGCAGCTCCTTGGGCAGCCGCCGGCTCCTCGCCAAAAGCGAGAGGCGTTACGATAAGCAACTTGTAGGAGTTCAGGCCGGACGACTTGATTGTCGAAACCACCGTCCCGACCACACGCCCGATTTCCATGCCACACTCCCTAGATCGATATCGCCAGCGTTCAATCGCCGTCGTTTTCCGGATTGTAGGAGCGCATCGTCCTGAGCGTCATTCTCCCGGGCGGATAAAAAGACGCCGGGCGATTTATCTTGCGGGACCATGGCAACGCCTTCACTAAATGAAGAAGATGACGGTGCTCGCAGAAGGCGCCGCCAAGAGCGCCTGCTAGGGAGAAACAAAAATGATCCAAGACGAAGACGTCCATTTCCACAAAGCGGACGCTGGCGTCCCGAACTGGGCGGAGACCAACTTCTTCGGCTTCTTCAATGCCGAGGCCACGCTAAATGTGGGCGTCTATGCCCTGTTTCGTCCAAATCTTGGGATCGTGAGCTCCACGATCTGCATGAATTCGGGATTTGCCAACACGCCCTGGGAGGCGGACTTCTGCGATCTGCGGGCCTCGATCCCAATCCCAGAACCGCGTGACCTCAGCGATTTCACGCTCGAGAACTCCCTGCGCATCAAGTGCCTCCGCCCGAACATGGACTGGCACATTGGATACGACGATGGCGAGGGAACGACGATCGATGTCGAGTATCGGTCGATCATGCTTCCCTTTGATATCCATGAACCCGTCATGGACCCGATGAAGGCGAAGGCGCTGAAGGAGGCTGAACAGGGCGGCAAATTTGCGTGGGGTACGGCCTACAACGGTCATTTTGACCAGACCGGACATTTCAAGGGCAAGGTCGCGGTCCGCGGCAAATCGTTCCCGATCGATTGTATCTCAACGATGGATCATAGCTGGGGCCCTCGTCCCGAGCGCGGCGCACCCAACATGAGCTGGCTGCACGCGCACTTCTCGCGGGATCTGGCCTTTCACGCGATCTTCAGCTTCGACCCAAAGACCAACGGGCGCGAATTGTCGCTCGCCCATGGCTACGTCGTCGAGAAGGGCAGGGTCTTCGGACTGAAGGCCGCGCACGGCACGACGAAGAGATCGCGCGACCGCTACGCGGACGAGGTTGATCTCGTCCTGGTCGATAGCAGCGATCGGGAATGGAGGCTGCGCGGCAAGGGACTGACCAGCTTTCCCTGGCAATGCTGGCCCAACATGGTGTCGTTCAATGCGCTGGCGCAATGGACCTGCGACGGTCTCACCGGCTACGGGGAAATCCAGGACTTCTTCGAGATGCCGCAGCTCACCGCGTTGAATTCCGAACCCGCGACGCGGGTTCGTGCTGGCGTGGCGGCCTTGCCATGAGCGTGCGGGCCGTCCTTTTCGATCTCGACGGAACGCTGGTTCAGACCAGGGAAGCCTCGTGGCGTGTCTTTGCGAAGACGAACGCGGCGCTTGCGCTCGGCATCAACACGCAGGCCGAGTTCTTTCGTCTGCTCGAAGACAACATGTTTCATGGGTTGCAGAAGCATTGCGGCGACGACAGACGGGCGAACGAAGCCGCCCAACATTTTCTCGAACTGCTGCAGCGTGAATACAATCCCGACCTCGTGCCGGGGATGGCCGACGTCATACGCGCGTTCGCCGGAAGCTGCTCCCTTGCGGTCATCTCGTCGAATTCCGTGGCGACGATCCGGCGCATCCTGGATCGGGAAAACCTCACGCACTGCTTCTCGCACGTCTTCGGCGGCGACGTCGAACAGGACAAGCGTGCATGCGTGAGACGTTTCCTGTCCGACCGGTCGTACATGGTCAACAGGAATTGCTCGCCGGCCTATCGCGAAGGCCACGAGCCGGAAGCGCCGAGCGCCGACCAGATCGCCCTGATCACCGATACTGTCGGCGATATCAGGCATGCGGTCGAATGCGGGATAAGGGCCATCGGCGTCGCCTGGGGGATGCATGCCGAACAGCAGTTGCTCGCAGCCGGAGCGGAGTTCGTTGCGGTGTGGCCGCAGGAGCTCGTTGCGCACCTTCTGCCCGGGGGCTTTGCCTCGAGTAGCTGCTCGATTGCGCCCGCCGCTGAGGCAGGTTCGATTACCCCTCGCTCCGGCTGTAGCTGCGGTTGCCAGGACAACGATGTGGCCGATGCCGCGGCTGAGCGCAGGCGGCGGAGGATGGCGGCAACCGCCATGCTCGATCAACCCGTGAGCTGCGGCATCGACAGACCTCGCGAGGAAGAGAATGTCGGCGCTCCGGTGGGCAGCGGCGCCGTCGACAAGATTCTTCTGGCCAGTTTACGCCGTCTGCAGGGTGGTGGCCGACCAGCGCTGCGATGACCGGGTTTCCAACGATAGCAACAGAGGGAGGAGTTTAATGAGCTATATCGCGGAAGGGTACAACAGCTTCGAGACCAAGAAAACGCCGTCCGGAATCGTGAAGTATCTTCCAGATCCGAAGTCCGTCATTGCGCTGATCCAGAGCGGAAAGCTGAAAGAGCACATCCTGCTGGTCCAGGGTGGAACGACGACCTTCCTTGCGCCGGCGCTGAGCTTGGGCTCCATCGGCGTGATCACGATGTCCGGTGCGCCGGAATCTCATCTCGGAATCCTGTCCCGCGAATTCCAGATGCCTTGCGTCATGACGGCCTACCTCACCGGCAGCGAGTCCCGCTACGTCACCGGCGGCAACAACGATGCCCACTTCGCAGCGATCATCAAGGCACTCGAAGGCAAGAAGGTGCAGTTGCATTGCGAAGACAGGGAAACGGGGCGCGTCGCTGTCATCGCCTGACTGCCCAATAAACAAATCTCAGTCGAGGAGGAAACGGATGTCTACCTACAAGGACCGCTACAAGTCGGCCGACGACGGTCTGCGATTTCAGGATCTGGTGTATCAAGGCAATTTTAGGGGTATGGACCCCGTGCCCGACGGCATCCTGGGCGACAAGATCCTGCGCCAGCGCGCCAAGAGCAAAGTGCTGGAGAAGGTGAGCAAGGAAGACGTGCTCAGGGACCAGTTCACGGTCGACGAGCTGAACGATTTGAACAACTATCTCGCCTGGAACATCTGGGACGTGCTGGTAATGCGCGCCACCGAAGGTGTCTCGGGCATGATACCTCGTCAGGAATACGAGATCTTGGCCTTCATGCACGAATTCTATCGCTGGCCGGAAATCCTGGAGATGACGACCAACGAGATCGGCGCGCAAGGCGTCATGAATATCGGGGCGACGGCGAGACGAGAGATCGGCACCAAGGTGAACTGCGTCCACGACTGGTGCATCGGCGCGGTCGGTTTCGGAATGGGACGTTGCGGCCTGCTCGCGCTCGAGGCTATTCAGCCGCAGGACTACGTCCGCGAAAGCAACATCATCCTCAAGTTCATGCAGCGCATTCTTTGGGGCAAGCGCCAGGACGGCTATATCCTGAACTCCCAGGATCGCTATCGCTGCCGAATCCATGAGAAGGATATCCTGGACCAACTGACCGGGCAGATCGAGTATTTCGACCCGGGCAGCCACACGCATGATGCGCTGGTGCGGTTCAATGCGGCCGCGGAACTGCTTTCGTTCCTGGATCACTATGATTGCCGCCTGGGACTGGGCGATACCGGTCCCTACGAGCTTCCGGACGGCAAGATCATGATCATCCGCGACCTCTTCACCAACGAGGAGGTCTATGACTGGAGCGACGTCTGCGACCACGAGAACGTGCCGCACTGCTACTCGCTGTGCCTCGTGATCGATCCGGACAAGATGGGTCTCTCGGAGATCCGGGTGAACGACATCTCCACCACGTTCACGCGTCCGAAGAACTACATCGAGCACATCATCGGCGGCGCGGTCTTTGTTCGCGAGAAATGGGACACGCCGATGGGTGAGGTATATCCCGTCAAGATCTCCGAGCTGGAGAAGCGGCTTGAGGGAATCCAGCAGGCGACATTCAAGCTCTATACGAAGTTCGCCCGCATGTCGCGGCGCACGCTGATCACCAACGGGCTGTACGTGTACTATATCGACATGATCCTGCCGCATCTTCGCCTGGCCGGGACCTACGACAAAGCCTGCAAGGACTACGAGTTCTGGGAGATCGACCAGCGCATATCGAACTACTACTATGACATCGTGAAACGTGGCTTTGCGCAGGCGACGGTGCCGCAGAAGATCTTCTCGGGCGAGGGATATCTTCCCTTCCCTGATAATGTAAGCCTGACCAGATCGAAGTATTTCTGGAAATAGCGCTCAAAGCACAGGGACGGGCGAGGCGCGCTTTGCCTCGTTCGTCCTTCGCAGTCGACCGGACAGGTGATGAAAGACCTCAACGAACAAGACTTTATCGTGCTCAATGGCGTCCATCTGAAGAAGATGGCAACCACTGAGGAAATCGCAAATGCGGTCGGGCTCGACGTTTCGACAGTCGAATTGGTGCTTGGCGCGGCCGCCGGCACCGGCTTCTTAATGATCGCCGACGGAAGGCACCTGCTCTTGCCGGAGGGGACGAGTGCGGTCCACGACTATTACCGGACAGCCTATGAGGCGATGCGTTCCAACCAGGTCGTTCTTGCATGGTACGAGCGCTTCGAGACCGTCAACGAACAGTTCATCAAGCAGGTGAGCGAGTGGCAATCAGCCGACGGCGACGAACGCATTCAATCGCGTCTGATCAGGACGGTGGAGCGCCTGACCAAGAACCTGCAGGAGCTCATTCCGCTGATTCCCAGATATGAGAACTACGTCAGCCGGTTCGGCAACAGCGTCGCCAGGGTCGACCACGGCGAGAAGGATTTCGTCTGCAAGCCGACGATCGACTCCGTTCACAATATCTGGTTCGAATTCCACGAGGATATCCTCTCGGTCATTGGGCGCCCACGGGATACATGATGCAATTGCGTGTGATGGCGAATGTGATGGATGACAGCTTCGTTCGGGAAGTGACGGACAGGGACGTCGAGGACGCGCTGCGGTTCGGAGGCAAGGCAAGCGGGCTGGCAAAGATGGCGCGTGCGGGAATACCCATTCCTCCCGCGTTCGTCATTGGCGTCGATGGCTTCCATCAGTTTCGGACCGATGGCGGAAAGATCGACCAACGCCTTCTGTCCGAAATCCACGATGCGATCCGCGCTCTGGAAAACCAGTCTGGCCGTTCATTTGCCGGCAGAGTTCGTCCCTTGCTCGTCTCGGTCCGCTCTGGGGCGCCGGTCAGCATGCCCGGAATGATGGATACCGTTCTCAATCTCGGGCTGACATCCGCGTCGGCGTTCGCGCTCGCGGGCGGTCCCGGAGGAAGCGGCTTTGCGCTCGACACCTGGCTGCGGTTCTGGCGGATGTTCGCCGACATCGTGTTGGGGATCGATCCATCCGAGCTGATGCAGTCCGTGAAAGACGCGGAGTCGATGGCGCGGAACGATCTCACGCTTGCCTCCTTCGAGAACCTGGAACGCTGCATTCTCGATCAGATTGAATCGGCAGGTGAGACAGCGAGCGCCGATCCGTGCCGGCAACTCGAGCAAGCCGTGGAAGCCGTCTTCCGGTCCTGGGATAGCGCGCGGGCGAAGGCTTACCGGAAGCACCATGGAATCTCCGATGATCTCGGCACCGCGGTGACGGTTCAGGCCATGGTCTTCGGAAATGCGGATGAAAACTCCGGGTCTGGCGTGGCGTTCACCCGCAATCCGAACGATGGCAACAAAGCCCTTTATGGCGAGTATCTCATCGGCCGGCAGGGAGAAGACCTGGTATCTGGAACGCATACGCCGATCGATCTGTCCGAAGCGAGCGCGCTTGACGCCGGCCTGCGGCAAGCCTTCGAGCGGCACAGTGAGACACTCGAACGGCTCTATGCGGATGCCGTGGACATCGAATTCACGGTCGAATCCGGACAGCTATATTTCCTGCAGGTGAGACCAGCGAAGCGAACCGCGGCCGCCGCTATCAGGATAGCGGAGGATCTGGTTGCGGAAGGAGTCATTGAGAGACAGGCGGCGCTGGCGCGGATTACGTCTGAGCAGGTCAGAAAGGTGTCGCGACCGTCTTTCGACGAGGCGGATCTCGCAAAGGCCGCCTTGCTGACGCAGGGACTCGGGTCGTCGCCAGGACACGCCCACGGGGCCGTTATCCTTGACGCCGATCGCGCGGCCGACAGGGCCTTGGCCGGTGAGGCCGTCATTCTCCTGCGTCCGACGACGAGCCCGCAGGACATCAGGGGAATGCTTGCCGCGGGCGGGATCATCACTGCGCGAGGCGGGGCGCTCAGTCATGCCGCCGTGGTTTCCCGCGCGCTCGACCGGCCCTGCATTGTCGGTTGCGACGCCATCGATATCGACCTCAAGCGCAAGACGTTCTCGATCGCCGGCCGGACCTACCATGAGGGCGATCAAGTCTCGATGGATGGAAGCACCGGGAAGGTGTTTGCGGGCGCGATCAAGCTGAAGGCCGCCGGCGCGGGCCTGCCCGCCCTCAGGCGCATTCTTGAATGGGCGGATGAGAGGTCCGAAGCGTCGGTCTGGATCTCGCCCAAATCGAGCGACGAACTGATCGAATCGACTGAGGCGGGTGTCCCGAGCGGCAGCGTCGTCAGCGTGACCGACCTCATCATTGCGAATGGCCGCATCGGCCGATTTGTCGAATTGACGGTTGCCGCCGGTCCGCCGAATCCGCCGCGCGGCATAGCGGAGGAGATCCGTGCGATCGTGTGTGAGGCCTGTGCCCCGGCGCTTGCGGGAGCTTCGGGACGCGTGCTGCAGTTTCGGCTGCCCCGCGTGAGCTCGGACCGCGCGCGGCGCTTGATCGAGAATTGGCAGGAGCTGCCGCCGGGCTTCTTCCTGCCTCTCGGCTCCATGACCTATCTGCGCGCGATTCTGCTGGGAATATCGGCCGCGGCAGAAAGGGCCAGGCACGAAGGCGCTGCCGTTCTGATCGGCGGCATCTCAGCTTGCTCGGAATTTGCGACTTTCCAGCGCGAAGCCGAACAGGCGGGGCTGCGTGCGGGCGCCATGATCCAGAACGTGATGGCGCTTGACGACATCGTTCAGATCACGGAGACCGGTGCGCCGATCTGGGTCGACGCCGGGGATATCGTCCGCACGGTGTGTGGTCTCCCGATTGAAGTGCAGCAATCGTTGGATGTGCTGGACCAGTACGCGAACGAAAAGCTCATTCGAGCGAATCCTTTCCGGCGCCTTCCGCCCTATGTGGCGAACCTGCTGTCGGCAGCCGCCATGGCTGCAGAGCGGGGCGCTTCCTTAGGGATTGAGGGCAGCACAGTGCCGCCTGAACTGCTGGTCGAGCTTCATCGCATCGGATTCCGCCGCTTCTCGGTCCCGGTAGGACGGCGCGACGAAGTCCGCTTTTCGCTCGGACGCTTGCAGAAGGAGTAAGCCATGGCGTTGCAGGCTCTTGGTTTGGTCGAGACGCGAGGATTGGTGGCCGCCATCCAGGCCGCCGACGCCATGGTCAAGGCGGCCAATGTCAAGCTCGTCACCCGGCAGCAGCCTGGCGGCGGGCTCATATCGATCATCGTGCAGGGTGACGTTGGAGCGGTGAAGGCCGCCGTCGATGCCGGCGCGGCGGCTGCGAGCCAGATCGGAAAGGTCGTTTCCACACATGTCATCCCGCGTCCACACGACGGGATGGAGGATATCCTGGAGAGACCACCGGTTCGATAGGGCGCACCTTTCCTGAACTTGACGGCACGCCCGATACAGACGCTCACGCCCGGCCGCCATTTCCCTTGGCGCGGCGCAGCAGCTCCACCACTTCCCGATCCGAGGTCTGGTTGAAATCCCGATAGTGCATGCCCACTGCAAAGAACGACTCAGGAGTCATCAGGCAAATGATGCCGTCCGCCTCCGCCTTCAGGCTCACAAGCGTTTCGGTCGGAGCGACCGGCACCGCGAGTACAAGCCGGCGCGCACCTGCCCTGGAGAGCGCCTTGAGCACGGCCCTCATCGTTCCCCCGGTCGCGATGCCATCGTCGATCACGATCACGGTGCGGCCGGCAATGTCGACAGGTGGCTCGCTATCGCGATAGAGGCGCCGCCGCCGCTCGATCTCGGCGAGCTGGCGGGATGTCTCCGCCTTGAGATAGTCGGCGCCGGGCTCAAGGGCGCGAACGATCTCGTCGTTCATCACCACCTGCGGCTTGGGACCGTCGACCACCGCGCCGAGTCCGAGCTCTTGATGACCGGGCGCACCGATCTTGCGTACCAGCACGACATCGAGCGGCGCGTTCAGCGCCTGCGCGACCTCGAATGCGACCGGCACGCCGCCGCGCGGCAGTGCCAGCACCACCGGGTTGTCGTTCTTGAACTTCATGAGCGTGGGCACGAGCCGGCGTCCGGCCTCGCGCCGGTCGGCGAAAATGCGCTCGTCGCAGGTTCCCGTCAGCGGCGATGACAGGAAACGGCGGAACCAGCGTTTGGCATGCTCGATGACCTCCTCGAGCGCGCCGGGCTCTTCAAACAAATGACTGGCTCGCGGCACGATGACCAAATCCTTCTCGCAGGAAAGCGCGGCGAAGGCCGCACGGTTGAGCGGAATGACCGGCAGGTCGACGCCGCCCACGATCAGCAGCGTCGGCGCGGTGACGGCGCGCAGCGCCTCTCCAGCCAGATCGGGCCGTCCGCCGCGCGAGACCACCGCGCCGACATTCTGCCGTTCGGCCGCGGCGACCAGTGCGGCCGCGGCCCCGGTGCTTGCACCGAAATAGCCGACGGGAAGGGTTGCGAATTCGGGCCTGGCACGAACCCAGTCCGAGGCCTCGGCGAGGCGTGACGCCAGCAGACCGATATCGAAAACGTTGCCGCGGTTGCGGTCTTCCTGCTCGCTGAGGAGATCGAGCAGCAGAGTCGCAAAACCCGCCTCGCGCAAGCCCGCCGCCACCTGATTGTTGCGCGGGCTGTTGCGGCCGCTGCCGCTGCCATGCGCGAAGATCACGATGGCAGTCGCGCCCTCAGGCGCGTCCAGTATGCCGGCGAGATGATGCGGACCGATGTTGACGTCGCTGATCTGCGCTCGTCCGCCCGTCATGACCAGTCCTCGGCAGGAAAAGGGCCACGTTGCGTTCCCTCTGCGACTGTAACTCAGGCCGGAGGTGGATGTTCCTCCGCATCCCATGTGCCGCTATCGGTGAGAATCTCTCACCGCCACTCGGCGCAGCGAGGGAAGCACCAAGAAGGATCGGCCGACATTCCGCGGAAAACCTCCCTCGCTCCCCTTTTCAGCCGCCTTCATGGGAAGAGCGCGCTCACGTGATACCCTCGACAGCGCGCAGCGCGGGTACCACGAAGTCGATGAAGGCGCGCACTGCAGGTCTTAGGAAGCGCGACGTCGGATAAGCCACGTAGAGTTCGCTCGCTCGAATCTCGTACTGCGGCAGCACCTGCACCAGACGTCGCGCACGCAGTTCTTCCGTCACCAATGGAAGCTGTACCGGACCCAGGCCGCGGCCCGCCAGCAAGGCCGCAATAAGGACCCGTGCGTTGTTGGTCTTCAGCACGGGCTGGACTGGCACTTCGATGGTTCTGGCGCCGTTGGAGAGCGTCAGTGTTCCTCGACGAGATAGCACCGCGTCAGTGACAACGAGCGCATGGTCCGTCAGTGCCTGGCAGCGCCGGACCGGTCCATGCTCTGCTATGTACTCAGGTGTCGCAACCAGGATGCGCTTGATGAGGCCCACCTTGCGCAGGACGGTACTTTGGTCCATCGGGCGTCCGATGCGAACCGCCAGGTCAATGTCTTCATGCACGAGGTCCGCCGCCCTGTTTTCCAGCGTGAGGTCGATCGATACGGTCGGGTGCTGCTTTTGGAAGTCCATGACGATGCGGTGCAGATGGCTTTCACCAAGGCAGACGGGGCCGTGAATGCGCAGCTTGCCACCGACTTCGCCCATATCACGGCGCACCATCTCCACCGCCGCATCGATGGCGGCCAGAGACGTTCCGCCTGCTTCATAGAGCATCAGGCCTTGCGGGGTTGGGCGCACCGCGCGCGCGGTCCGCTCGAGCAGGCGCGCACCGGCGTGCTGCTCAAGGTTACGCAACAGCTTGCTCACCGCGGGCTGTGAGACGCCCAGGTCACGGGCAGCGGCGGTGATGGAGCCGCGCTCGACAGTGCGCACGAAAGCACGAAGGGCGGCGGTCAGATCCATTCATAACACCTGGTTATGCAGATCATTCGCTCATAGCGGATAGACGCGGTGCGGTCCATGATGAACATTCCGCGCAAGAACTCGGCCAAGATGAGGTGCACGATGGAGCTCGACCGGCGATCGCTGTTGTTCGGAGGATCACAGATACTGCTCGCGGCCGCGGCCGCGACGGGACTGCAGTCCGTCTCTGCTCAAGAGAAGCTCGATAGCGCGGAGCCCACTAAGATACCGGCCGGGATGTCTAGTCGTTTCGTCGATGTGAATGGCATCCGCATGCACTACGTTGCCATGGGATCCGGCCCTGTCCTCGTTTTGCTGCACGGGTGGCCCGAGACTTGGTTTGCTTGGCGCGGCATCATGCCGCGACTGGCCAGGAAGTTCACCGTGGTTGCGGCTGACCTGCGCGGGTCCGGACTATCGGAACGCACCGACGCTGGATACGACAAGCAGACGATTGCCGAGGACATACGCGCATTGATCGCTCACTTGGGACCCGCTCCAGCCCACGTGGTCGGTCACGATATGGGCGGCAAGGCGGCCTATGTCCTCGCCCACCTTTACCCGCAAGCCGTTTCCAGGCTGGTGCTCGTCGACTGCCTGCTTCCGGGAACCGAGAATTTGGACGCCCTGCGCGGTGGAGCCTGGCACTATGGATTTCACATGGCGCCGGAGTTTCCGGAGATGCTGACCATGGGTCGAGAGCGCGACTACATCCGCGCGCAGATTCGGGCCTGGTCGCACAACAAGATGGCCATTTCCGAGGATGCCATTTCAGAGTTCGCCTATCATTACGCCCGCCCCGGCGGAATGACAGCCGGGTTCAACTACTATCGAGCGCTGCGCCAGGATGCGCGGTTCGCCGAGGCGTTGCGCGGACGCAAGCTGACGCCACCTGTGATGACCATCACCGGGCGTTATGGCGTCGGCGACAAGCTCGCCGAATCCTTGCGCGGTCAGGCTGCCGATCTCACGAGTGTCGTCGCGGAGGATAGCGGTCATTTCGTTGCCGAGGAGGTTCCGGATTTCTTCTGCGAGAAGCTGGAGACATTCCTGGTGGGTTGAAGCTTGATGACGTGGACAAGCGGCGCGAAATCTAACGCGTTACTGAAACGCGACCTCGGCGAAACTCCGGAGCTTGCGCGAATGCAGGCGCTCCAATTGTTGCTCCCGCAATCTCTCGAGCGCCTTCAGGCCGATCTCAAGATGCTGGCCGACGCGCTGCCGATAGAACTCGCTTGCCATGCCCGCGAGTTTGATCTCGCCATGGAGAGGCTTGTCCGACACGCACAGCAGCGTGCCGTAGGGAACGCGGAAACGAAAGCCGTTGGCGGCGATCGCCGCCGATTCCATGTCGAGGGCGATCGCGCGCGATTGCGACAGACGCCGAATGACCGAGCGATCGCCGATCTCCCAGTTGCGATTGTCCACGCTTGCGACCGTTCCCGTGCGCATCAACCGTTTCAGTTCGAAGCCTTCGAGCCCGGTCACTTCACCCACCGCTTCCTCGAGCGCGACCTGCATCTCGGCCAGCGCCGGTATCGGCACCCAAAGCGGCAGCTCATGGTCGAGCACGTGATCCTCGCGCACATAGCCATGCGCGAGCACGTAGTCTCCGAGCCGCTGCGTATTCCTGAGACCGGCGCAGTGTCCCAGCATCAACCAGGCGTGCGGCCGCAGCACCGCGACATGGTCGGTGATGTTCCGTGCATTGGACGGACCGGTCCCGATGTTGATCAGGGTGATGCCCCGATAGCCGGCCTCGACCGAATGAAAGGCCGGCATCTGCGGCATGCGCTCCGGAGCGATCCCGGTCGTACCGCCGCCAAGGCGCGTATTGCGCGTGATCACGTTCCCCGGGCCGACGAAGGCGTCTGGGCCGATCTGGCCTGAAGCCAGACGCTTCTGGCTCAACTCGGCGAACGCATCGATGTAGAACTGGTAGTTGGTGAAGATCACGAAGTTCTGGAAGTGCTCCGGATCGGTGCCAGTGTAATGATAAAGTCGGCGCAACGAATAATCGACGCGCGCCGCGCGGAACAACGCCAGCGGCTCGGGAGCGCCGGGCGCAAGCTCGAGCGTGTCATTGGCGATCGCGTCGTCGATGGCGGCCAGGTCAGGCACATCGAAGAGATCGCGCAGCGATCGCATCACGTTCGATTTGTCGCCGGGAGTGAGTGCGGCTTCGATGTTGATGTCGCGACGATAGGCGAAATGAATCGGGATCGGCTCGTTCGACTCGCCGACTTCCACCGGTACGCCATGATTGTCGATCAATCGTGCGATCTGCTCGGTGAGGTAGGTGCGGAACAGGTCCGGTCTCGTCACCGTGGTTTCATACACCCCCGGCCTTGCGACGAAGCCGTAAGCGAGGCGCGAATCGACCCGCACATAGGTCGAGGTCGCAATGCGCACGAACGGATAGTTGGCGCGCACGCGCGCCGTGAGCGGCCCGCCATTGGCGTAGGCCTCGAAGTGTTCCCGCAGGAAGGCGGTATTACGTTCGTAAATCTCTTCCAGGCGGGCAACCGCTGCAGCGGCGTCCGTGAACGCTTCGGTTGTAATCCGCGGCGGGGTCAGCATGGTGAGGGCGGAGCACATTGTCGTTACTATGGCAGATTCTCAGGAGCAAGAAAGGGGCATCGCTGGCGCGAGTTGCGCAAAGCGCCTCCGCCGCTTGGCGGCACGGCTTGCGCTGCGATCGCAAAGGTCACGCGCAATTGAGCGTCCTGCCGGCCTGTTCCGCCAATTGCTTACAATCGACCTGCGGTGCTCATCACCACGTCAGGCACGACCGGCGAACCCAAGTTCGTCATTCACACCGCGTCCAGCCTGGCGGAATCGGTGGACCTCATGAGGAACAATTGGGAACTTGCGGGACAGGACGGCATCGCCATGCCCTTGCCCCTGGCGCATATGAGCGGGACTGCCGTTTTCTCGGTGTGTATCTATAGCGGCACTCCGTTCGTGCTGATCGAGAGCTTCGACGCCGACACCGTGCTCGATGCGATCGAGAAGTACCGTTGTACCTTGCAAATCGGTTTTCCCGCTCAATATGCCGCGCTGCTTGAGCGCCAGCGCGCCCGGCCGCGCGACCTGAAGTCGCTGCGCTATTGCCTGACCGGAGGCGATTCCTGTCCGGTGGAGCTGCAGCAACAGGTCACGGCCGCTTTCGGTGCTCCGCTCTATAACGTCTGGGCGGCGACGGAAGCCGTCGGCAATCTCGGCTACGCTCTGCGGCCCGGTCGCGTAATGAGGATCACGAGGCCGGCGGAAGTCCGGTTGGTCGACGACGACGGCAGGGATGTCGCCGATGGCGAACTTGGCGAGCTCCTGGTCCGCGGTCCGAATCTGTTCGTCGGCTACTGGAACGATTTGAGGGCGACGGCGGACAGCCTGAAGGGACGGCTGGTATCGCACCGGCGACCTGGTGCGGCGAGAGGGGCAGGGCGAACTCCTGTTCGTCGCGCGCAAGAAGGACATCATCATTCGCGGCGGCACCAACATCTCGCCTATCGAAATCGAGCAGGCGGTCGCCGCCCATCCCTCCGTCGAGGCGGCGGCCGTGGTCGGTGTGCCGGACGCCGTGCTCGGACAGCGCGTGATCGGCTTCGTCACGCTCGCAAAGGGAAAGAACGAACGAGCCGTTCCCGGCATCCTCAGCGACGTAGCGACACGGCTTGCCGCCTACAAGGTGCCCGAGCATCTCGTCGTGCTCGATGCCTTGCCGCGCAACGCGCTGAGCAAGGTCGACCGGACGACGTTGCAGGCGATGGCGATCGAGGGCGACAAGATAGTTCGTTCCCGGGCAGACGAACAAGCATCGCGTCGCGCGAGCTAGGCTGTTCGCGCATTCCGGGATAACGACAAGGTCGTTGGCGGGTTAGCGAAGGCTAGCCCGCCAATGCCATTTGTGTGGTGGACTACGTCGCTACGGTCCGCCCTGGACCAAGAGTCCTGCGATCTTTCCGTCCGGCGCCAGCGTAATCCTCCAGATCGATAGGCCATTGTCATATTTGGCCTCGTACACATCCCAGCCGCCGCTACCCACTCCCCTGAAGGAGATCGATTGCAATCGTCCCGATTGTTCCAGGCCGCGCAGGAGCCCAGTCAATTGCTGACGGGTAGCGACTGCCAATTCCGGCGTCATCGCGTCGTAGTTCGGCTGCCCGGCCCGAATAGCTTCGATCGTGCGACGTAACGCCGCCTCGCTGCCCGGTTGGGCGGTGCCGTCCTTTATTCGCTTCGCAAGCTGCTCCGCCACTCTGTCGGCTTCGGCCTTGTCCACCCGTTTTGCCAATTGCTCGTGACCGTTCTGATGGAGCACCAGCGCTGCAGCCTTCCCTTGCGGGTCGGTGACGAAGGAAATCTGCGCGTGGACGACCTTGGCAAAGAATTTGGTGGGGCTCTCGGGATAGAATTGCACCGGCTGCTGCCCCGTGAGCTGTGCGAAGAGCTGATCCCCTTGCCGCGTGACCGTGAAGATCAACACCGCCCGCTGATAATAGCCAACGTAATTGTCGAGTAGCTTTGCGTCGATCGGGACCTCCGTGCGCGGCTGTTCCTGCTCTGCCTTACGCTTGGCCATCGTGTCGGGATCGAGTGTCGTCGCATCGTTATCCGCTTTCGGAGGCGAGGGGGCCTGCGCCACGACGCCGGATGAGACTGCCACCAGCGGCAGAACGCAGGCGACGATCGCCGCGCGCGCCTTCCAGTCGATCTTCCTCGGCAGACGCGTTTCCGCCAGGAGCTGTTCAACCCGCCGCGCGACGGTCTCCGATCGCGCCATCGCCAGGCTGGTTGAGCCGCTCGGTCCATGTCCGAGCCTGACCAGAAGCTCAGCATAGCGTATGCGATCTTCGATATCCTCGATCGCCGCGGCGTCGCTTCTGGCTTCCGCCAGATAGACGATCCGGCTGTTGAGCCACCAGGCTAGCGGATTGAACCAAAACACGGCCCTGTTGATTGCCGCCAGCAGCAGAACATAGAAATCGCCTCGACGCACATGCGATTCCTCGTGGACCATGATTGCGCGTCGGTCCAGGGCATCCCAGGTGCCGTAGTGCTCGGGCAGGAGGATGGTCGAGCCGAATGTTCCGGGTGCCTTGATGGCAGGGCTCGAACGCACGTCCTTGCCTGCAGTCCAATCCTCGTAAACTGGATCAGCCGATATTTGCAGCCGCCAACTGAGCGCGGTGCCGATCGCCAATCGCAGCAGGAGCCAGCCGGCAACCAGGAGATAGATCGAGGTGGCAAGCAACCGCCAATCGAAGTGCTGCGATATCGTGCCATGCGGCCCGACGGAAGCGGGAGCAAGGTCGGAAGCGAGGGAGGAGATCGACATGTCTCCCGTCAGGACGAGGAGAGCCGGTGGGATGTCAGCCCCGACAGTGAACATCGGCCGGCCGACCATAAGAGGGGATGCAAGAGAGGCGATCAGCACCAGCCGCCATGTCGACATCAGGATATGCGGATTAAAGATGCGCAGCGCCTTCAATCCGATCCAGATCGCCACGATCAGGACGGACGAGCGGATCGCGGCTTCAAGGACGATTGCCAACATTACTTCCTCTCGTTCTTTGCCTGTCCAATCTTCTTCGATAGCTGCTCGAGCTGTTTCTTGTTCAGCATCTTGGCGTCGACGATGCCAACGAGCACATCTTCGATCGAGCCGTTGCAGAACCAGTCGGCGATGCGCCGGACCGCCTTCGCCGCGACCTTCCCGCGATCCTGAACGGGACGAAACAGAAATGTTCGCCCCTCGACGTCGTGCGTGACGAAGCCTTTCTCCTCCAGCCTGCGCAGCACCGTGCGGACGGTGGATTCCTTTAGCGGCCGATCCAGCCGCTCCCGCACCGCTTCCGCGGTGATCGGCGCATGAGCCCAGACGAGCTGCATCACCTCTCGTTCGAGCTCGCCGAGCTCCGGCAGATCATCATCCATTTTATTGCGACCCGTGATAACGTTACAAGGTGTAGCATATAGCGGCCAGACGGTCAATAATTATGCCCGCACCGTCCCGCGGCGCGGAGACGTCATGTCTCTGCCGCGGGTGCATGCTGCTTCCAGGACTCAAGGGACGGCCACGCCAGAGCCATCACGGCAGATTGTCACGGGCAGCCCAGCCGCGGCGATCGTGATATCAGAGGATGGACGATACTTCGTGGAAGGAGGAAGCATGCGCCAGGATTTCTGGTTCCATCATCCGTTTCGGGTACGCTATTCCGAGGTCGATGCGCAGGCCGTGGTGTTCAACGCGCACTACTTGACTTATTTCGACACGGCGATCACCGAGTATTTTCGCGCGCTCGGCTATGACTATCTCGGCGAGGTCGCAAGGACCGGCGCCGATTTCCACCTTGTGAGATCGGTCGTCGAATACAAGGCGCCGATCCGGTTCGACGAGGAGATCGATGTGTGCGTGCGGGTCGCCAGGATCGGCCGATCCTCGATCACGCTTGCGCTCGCAATTTTCGCCAAGGGCAGCGACGATCTCCGCTCCGCCGGCGAAATCGTGTGGGTATGCACGGACCAGCGGACCCATAGCTCGGTTGCCGTGGCGGAGCCGTTGCGGGCGCTGATTGCAAGCCGCGAAAAGGCCCTCGCTCAGGCCTGATAGGCGCGCGTCGGCTGGCGTGCGCCAGCCGGCCAATGTTGCGCCTGGTTGCAGGTGCAAGCTGATCGCGGATCAGCGCACGACCGCGCAGCGCTCGCGCTTCAGCGCCTTCATCGCGGTGTCGTCGAGGTTGAGATGTCCCTTGACGAGGTCGGGCGGAGTCAGCGCCATCCAGTTGTTCAGCGAGATGTCCTTGTAGCGCGGTTTGTTGAAGACGTTGATCAGTCGCAGCGTGGTGGGTCCGATGTTCTCGATGTAATGGCCCATGGTCCGCGGCACGAAGCCGACGTCTCCGGAGGTGTAGTTGAACGTCCGCGCCTTCGAGGTGGCATCGAACACCGTCATCCGGGCCTGTCCCTCCAGATAGTATTGCCACTCGTCGGCGTCTGGATGCCAGTGCACTTCGCGCAGCGCGCCCGGCTCGATCTCCATGATCAGCGCCGACAGGGTGGTTTCAGGGAAGTTGGTGACGTCGATCATTTTCACCGATCCGCCCTTGTACGGCGTCGCCGGATGTTCGGACGCGTGCCAGACATAAGGGAGCTTCGGCGGGCTGTCGGGAAGCTGCTTGCGTACGGTCTCGAGCGGTGCCGGCACCGGGAGGCGGAAGATGTACTTCTCGGATTTCGGAATGCTGGCGAAGTGCTCGACGCCGATGCCGAAATTCTTGGCGAGGATGCTCGGTGGGGTATGCGCCATGAATTCGGTGATCAGCAATGTCTCGTTCTCGGAGAAATTGCCGTCGTCGAACACCAGCAGGAATTCGCAGCCGCCTTCGAGGCCCTGGATCGAGTGGGGGATTCCGGCCGGCACCAGCCAGACATCGCCCGGCTTGAGATCGTCGACCGCGACATTGCGGTCCTCGTCGACGACGGTCAGCCGGACATTGCCCTGCAGAATGTAGGCCCACTCCGCTTCCTTGTGCCAATGCAGTTCGCGCACCACGCCCGAATCGAGGCGCATGTTGACGCCGGCCATCGATTTGGCGACCGGCAGTTCGCGCACTGTCACCTCGCGTGCCCAGCCGCCGTCCTCGAGGCGGTTGTGGGCCATGCCGAAGGAGAATTTGAGATTCGGGAGCGAGCCGTTGTCGGTTTCCGGCGGCGTGAGGATATCGGGGTTCTGGTTGTCGAGCAGGGCGTTGCGGGGACCCGGATCGGTTGCGCCTTTGGCGCCGCGGATAGGCTGCCTTAGATGGCTGTCGGACATGAATTTCTCCCTGACGTGATGAACGATGAGGTGCGAAATGCACTCGCTTCGCGGCGAGCGTGCCAAGCTATGCCGAGGATGTGGGGAAATATTTCCGCGACGCACGCCTTTTGCCGAAATGCCACAATCGTGGCGGATCATTTGAGCGGCGCTAGAGCATGATCCGGAAAAGTGGAAACCGGTTTTCGCGACAAACGCGAAGCGTTTGCGCGGAGATCATGCTCAAACAAAGAGCTGCGATCATGATCCGATTCTGTCTAATCGGATCATGATCCATGCTTCGCCGAGCGGCCTCGCGGTCATCATCGGGCCATTCGGAAAACGGCTATGGAAATCGGAAAGATCAGCTGCGAGGCGGGCGGTATCGCTCTTCAGATGCGCGTTCGATCGAAGATCCGGATTTCGTTGATGCAATGAGCCAGCCGGCTGACATGGCTGCCGCCGATCGAAGCCCGGACCTCGATCCGGCGCGCGCGCTCGATCTGCTGGTGACGGTTGCGACATTGCTGTTCGCGAACGGCCAGACGACCGAGCGCACGACCGAATATGTCGAGCGGCTGGCGACAGCGCTCGGCTTTTCTGCGCGGGTCTTTCTGCGCTGGGACGAGGTGACGGTCGCGATCGAGAATGGCGGCGGAGCGGCGAGCACGACCGTCGAGGCGAGGCCGGTCGGGATCGAGATGGGAAAGGTCGCTGCCGCAACCGCGTTGATTGACGACTTCTGCGATCACCCCTCCGCGCCAGAACCGCTGCGGTCCGCGCTAGCGCAGGTGCAGGCCCACCCGCCCGTCTCGCTCATTCGCTTCGCATCCTTCGCCGCCATCGGCGCCGCTGCGCTCGGCATCATTTTCGGCGCCGCCCATGTAGCCACTCTGATCGTCATCGCTGTCAGCGCCGGCCTCGGCGCCTGCCTGCGCCGCTGGATTGCTGGATGGAGCCATAACCCGTTCGCCCAGCCGCTCGCCGCTGCGCTGCTCGCCGGCGCGATCGGCGCGCTGGTCGTCGATCTCCAGTTCTCCTCCAGCCTGCAGCGGCTGGTCGCGGTCTGTCCCTGCATGGTGCTGGTGCCGGGCCCGCACGTCCTCAACGGCACGATCGACCTTGCGCGTGGACGCCTGGCGCTCGGGATCTGCCGGGTGGTCTATGCGAGCCTGATCATCTTTTCGATCTGCATCGGCCTGCTCGCCGGACTGTCGTTCGGCGGGACCAACCTGCCGGCATCGGCGCCGTCGCCGCCGGTCCCTTTGATCTATGACGTGATCGCTGCGGGTGCGGCGGTGGCCGCCTATGGTATCTTTTTCTCCATGCCATGGCGGATGCTGCCGGTCCCGATCCTGATCGGGATGTTCGCCCATGGCGTGCGTTGGGCGCTCTTGGCCAAGGCCGGCGTTGGCCTGGCGGGCGGCGCCTTTATCGCCTGCCTCATTGTCGGAGCGATCACCACGCCTGTGGCAGAACGTCTCAGGTTGCCCTATGCGGGGCTTGCCTTTGCATCGGTGGTTTCGCTGATCCCGGGCGTGTTCCTGTTCCGGATGGCGGATGGGCTCCTCGAACTCGTCGCGAGCGGGGGTAACGTTTCCCCGAGTTTGCTGCAGGCAACGCTTGCGGATGGAATCAATGCCTTCCTGATCACGCTTGCGATCACCCTGGGGTTGATCTTGCCGAAGATGTTGATTGGGTATCGTTTCAACAAACGGTTTACTGGGAGCGGCCGAAGCGCGTAGAATTTGAATCGCATCCCTGCGCAAGACATACGCTTTTGCAATCTGTGCACTATATTGATGGGGTGCCGCTATCGTAACTGTCGAGCAGGTGATTGGGATGCGCCTATTATTGCTTATCAATTTGACGGCCGTTGCCGTGGCGGGAGTCGCCATGGCTCAGACTGATGAGCCGCCGATGTCCCTTCCGCCCGTAAGCGTCGATCCGCAGCGGAATAATTTGCCGCCGGCTCTCGACCTCGGGCCGCAGCAGGGATCAGGAAACAACAGCGTCGTCCGCGGCAATGCCGGCAACGCTGGCAATGCCAAAGGCGGCTATGACGATCTCAACAAACGCTTGATGGGCGAGGTCAACAAGGTCAATCCTCCGGTCACGAATCAGGCGCCAATCGATGCGCGATCGCCGGACATCCGTGTCGGCGTCATCAACATACCGGCGGTCCAGCAGCAGTACGGGCAGAATTTCGGCATTTCGGCCCGGCCGTACCGCCCGCCGCCGCTTGTCTACTCGGCCCCTTTGGGACGGCATTAGACGTTTAAGCAGAAGGCGCCTGAGCGGCACGGGTTGCTGACCTGCCGCTCAGGCTCGATCGAGGGCGTCCTGGGTCCGCGGGGGACGACTATCGGTCGCTATCGATCATTGCTGCTTTCTCTGATTGTCCTGGTCAGCGTCTCGCGGATGTGGCGATGACTGATCCGCCGGACCTCCAGTGTCGCGACTCGTTACCACCGACGGACGAACATGCTGTTGACGCTGCTCTCGCGCGCTGCTTGTGCTGTGCTCTAAAGCGAATTACGGGTCTGGTCGGATGAGAACGTCAATACTTTCAAGTTCGTTGATTAAACGGATCTGGAGTCTGGTTTAGGTAAACTCCGACTCCCCCATCGTCCGACGTTGTCGAATTCCGAGTCCCGTCGGACCGTCAGTGGGGCCGGGCTTGGTAGTAACCGGACATTCGGCCGGACGCACAAGTCTGAGAAGAGCCAGTAGCAGTCCCTTTCGTCCGGATCAGCGAGTGCTGCCGTCGCCAACGAGATGCTCGCGGAAGAATCTGATGATGCTCGCGTTGAAGTCACGATAGGCTTTCGCTCTGCGATCGGTTGGCACCGTTGTCGCCGGGATAATTGATGGCAGCTACGACAAATCCTGCGTCGGCGAGTGCCTGTCCAACGTCATCGTGACCGCCGAACCAACCGCCTCGGCCGTGAGCGACAATGATCAGTGGCAGCTTGGTGCCGGTGACAGGACAGTCCTTCACGCCCTGCAGGGATTCGATAAAATTCATCGTAAGTTTACCGAGCGGCACACGTTGCGGCCCTGCTGCGCATGGATACCAAACGGCGCCTGCTAGACTGGGATCGGTATCGAGAAGTTGGATGCCTGCCGCCCGCGCAGACGAGGCCAAACAACAAAGTACGGCGACGCAAGCCCAATACATTCTGAGCGTAAAAGCAGCCCCCAAATTCGGCAAAATGGAACCATTAGATCAAAGATGACAGAACTGTGTCGCGTTCTTCGCCCAACGTGAATGACCGCTGTGGGGCAAAATGTGACCTCGTCGAAAGGGCTGCTTCTTGTGCAAAGCGGACATTCGGTCGGACCCACGAGTCTGAGAAGGGCCAGAAGCGGATCAAGAAAATCCGCGAGTCCCGGCCTCCATCGCTAGAGGCTGTTACGAGTCGGCGTTTGGACGCGATGATACGGCGTCATACCAACGCCTCGAGCCTGCGTTTTTTAATGGTATCTCCCAGCTCAATGCCTTTTTTGCAAAGTCGATTGCGACCATTGCTGTGATATCAGCGACGCTGAACTGATCACCAGCCACGAATGGCACTTCGACCAACCGGGTCTCGAGATCGTCATAGAAGTCGGCAATGCGACGATGGCCACGCTCGACCAATTCGGGGATCTGGTCGTAGCCATGCGGTCCCGCGATGGCGCGCCCCTTGAGAGCGGCGGCGCCGTTACGAACCGTCTCCATGACCGCGGCGAATCCCTCCTGCTCCATCCGACGCTCCCACATGGTAATCACGGCTTTATCCCGGGCTGTAGTTCCGAGCAGTGGCCGGTGGGTGTGCGTCTCCTCGAGATAGCGGATGATGGCTGGGACTTCGCCGATGGTCGATCCGTCATCGAGAACAAGAGCGGGGACGACGCGGCGCGGATTAATCGTCGCATACGCCTCGGAGAATTGTTCGCGTGCGCCGAGGTCGACCGGCACAACGGTCATCGAGATGTCCTTCTCCGCCAGGTAGATTCTCACGCGGCGAGAATTGGGCGAGGCATTGGACTGATAGAGTTTCATCGCAGCTTTCTCCGGGCATCAAAGCTTCGAACCACCGCCCACCTGGACGGTGTCGCCGGTGACCCAGCGCGCAGAATCTGACGCCAGGAACGCCACGACCTCCGCGACGTCATCCGCATGACCGATTCGCTGCAGCGCCTGCATCCCGAGAGCATACGTGCGGCCTTCCTCGGTCTTGGAAAACTCCGACATGTCGGTATCGATGATCCCCGGTGCGACCGCGTTGACGCGGATACCGCGAGATCCCAGCAGCGATGCGAAATGCTTCACAAGCGTGTCGATGGCGCCCTTGGTGGCGGAGTAAGCCGGCAACTGGCCCACAGCAGCGCGCGCCGCCAGCGACGACGTCATCACGATGTTCGAGCCTTCGGCCATCAACGGCAGCAATTGCTGCACCAGGAAAAACGGGGCGCGGACATTGACCGCGAACATGCGGTCGAAGTCTTAGACGGTCTGCGCCTCAATGCTGGCCGGCACCGCAATGCCGGCGTTGGCGACGAGAATATCGAGCTTACCGCCGACGAGTTTGCCAACTTCGCCCGCGAGTTTGTGCGCACCATCTGGCGCCGACAAGTCCGCCTTGACGGCGTCGGCCTGCCCACCGGCTTCGCGGATTTCGGCGACCAGCGAGTCCGCGTCCTTGGCGGAATTGCCGTAGTGAACGATAACGCGGGCACCGGCATTGGCCAGCGCGAGAGCGGTGAAGCGGCCGATGCCGCGGGAGGCGCCGGTGACGAGGGCGGTTCGGCTGACGAGGTCGGTCATGACTAATCTCCTGATTTGTGTGGTGTTTGTGTGAAACTACGCGGCCGTCCGGCCGCCGTTGACGCTGATGATCTGGCCGGTAATGAACGACGCCTTATCCGAGGCCACGAACAGGATGGCGTCGGCGAGTTCGTCCGGTTTGCCCGCGCGCTTGAGCGGGATACCGGCTACCATCCTGGCCTTGCGGTCGGCCGAACCGGTGAACCGGTCAAGCATCGCGGTCTCTACCGGACCGGGGGCGATTGCGTTGACACGGACGCCGAAGGCCGCGGCTTCCAATGCGGCGGATTTGGTCAGGCCTTCCACGGCGTGTTTGCTTGCAGTGTAGAGCGACGCGTTCGGCGCGCCGCGACTGCCCATGGTCGAGGAGATGTTGACGATGCTTCCCGATCCCTGCGGCTGCATCACTCGCAGTTCGTGCTTCATCGAGAGGAGAACGCCGAGCACATTGGTGTCAAACGTCGCTGCATAACTCTCGGCACTCTGGTCGGTGACGGGGCCGGGCGTTCCCTCGGTGCCGGCATTGTTCACGGCGATGTCGAGGTGGCCGAACTGCTTGACCGTCCGTTCGACCAGCGCCTGCACCTCGCTCTCGCGTCGAACATCGGCACCAACGAAGTCCGCCTCGGCGCCGAGCGCCCGCAGCTCAACCGCGAGCGCCATGCCGGCACCGTTGCGGCGACCCGAAACAACGACACGAGCGCCTTCGCGAGCAAAGGCCAACGCCGTCGCGCGGCCGATGCCGGTGAGTCCGCCGGTGATCAGGACAACTGGATGGCTCATCATGCATCTCCCAAATAAAACCGCTGCCATACCGATTCGATCTGGCTGAATGGACCGATCTACGAAGCGCTTGCAACGCGCTTGATCGATGCGCTCCGGCGTATGTGAGTGATTTAGGAAATACTGGCGCTCCGCAGAAAGACTTTGTAAGATTTAAACCATACTTTCTAGGACTGGCTCCGTGGAACTCCGACACCTCCGCTATTTCGTCGCCGTGGCCGAAGAAGGCAGTCTCACGGTGGCGGCCCAAAAGCGCCTGCACACGGCGCAACCGTCGCTGAGCCGGCAGATTCATGATCTTGAGCTAGAGCTCGGGGTGCAGTTGTTGATCCGCGGACCACGCGGCATCGAACTGACACCGTCGGGGCGGGTATTCCTCGATCACGCGCGCGTAGCACTGCTGCAGGTCGAGGCCGCCAGCGAGGCCGCGCGCCGCGCCGCCCAGCTGACAAAATCATCTCTCTCGATCGGATTTCTCACCGGCTATGAAATGGACTGGCTCCCGGCCGTGATGGGTATCCTGCGCGGTAAACTGCCAAGCACTGAGATCACGATCCACAGCGAGGATTCTCCGGACCTTGCCGCCGGACTGGTACGCGGCAAGATCGACCTCGCCTTCCTTCGTCCGGAGAAGAATGCGCCTGGCTTGCAATTCAAGCTGCTAAGGCATGATCCGGTGATTGTGTTGATGCCATATGATCACCCCCTTACGGCCAAGAGTGCGATCCGACCACAGGAGCTGGCGGGGCAGACCTATATCGGCGTATCACCGATACGGGCATCGGTTTTGCGGACCGTCATCGAGGACTTCTTCAAACGCCATGGATTGACGATCAAGCCCGCGCATCAGGCGGAGAATTTGGCCATGGCGAGCTCGCTGATCGCTTCCACCGGCGGCATCAGCCTGCTTCCGCTTTACGCGCAAAACCTGATGCCGAAATCCATCGTCAGTCGTCCAATCCAGGGCAAGCCGCCGATGGTCGACCTCGTAATCGGCTACAGCGAAGCTAATACCTCCCCGCTGCTGAGATTTCTGCTTTCGAAAGTCGATGAGATTAAGTTTCAGGTCGCAAGTCGCGATGGTAGGTAATCGCGGGACAGTCATCGACCCGTCGGCAATGGGTCAACATCCGTCGTCCGATCGGTCGAATTGGACCCAAGTACGTCTTCAATCGTCTGAAAGACGACGTCATTTCAGAGGTTATCGGCTTGAGAATGGTCGACCTCACTAATTGAGGAGGTCACCATGATCGAA